>CAKKQI010000061.1 GCA_919901895.1 Candidatus Brocadiaceae bacterium
GGTGATCCGAGTGATGATTGACTATTTTTAACGAGGATAAATTTTTCATATGACACTACTGCCTTGTCAACTTTGTTTTTGTGGGCTACCCAGACTAAAGTCTGGTCCGCCTAAGGCGGATTAGGCTTTAGCCTAAGGAAAACCACTAATTTCAGTATTGACAAGGCACTACGCTTAAAACAATTCTATTTTTAAAGAGGCCAGGCTTAAAAGCGCCAGGATCGCTGCGGTAATCCAGAAACGAATCGTAATTTTTGATTCGGCCATACCGGAGAATTGAAAATGGTGATGAAGCGGCGCGATTAGAAAGATTCTTTTACCCCAACCACGGTAAGAAATAACCTGTAGAATGACTGAAAGGGCTTCAACCACAAAAATAGCTCCGATAATAAAAAGGACCAATTCCTGTTTGGCACAGACCGCCACCAGTCCCAGCGCTCCGCCTAAAGATAATGCGCCGGTATCACCCATAAAAATCTGGGCCGGGTGAGAATTAAACCAGAGAAAACCCAGACTAATTCCCACTAAGGCAGCAGTGAAAATAGTCAGTTCTCCCGTTCCCGGAACATAAGGAATTCTTAAATAACCGCTGTAATCCCACCGTCCGGTAATATAAACAATAACGGAATAACCTAAGGCCGCCATTACTAAACAACCGATGGCTAATCCGTCCAGACCATCGGTTAAGTTAACTGCATTGGAACTGGCGACGATGACCAAAGCCACGAAAAAAGGGTAAAGAAGACCTAATTCAATTGAGGTTTTAAAGAGAGGAATGTATAATTCCGTGCCGGCCGGAATGAGTTCAAGACCGGCTTCCCGGGCTTTATTTAAGACGTTTTCCGGCAGGGGTGGTTTATGAGTGAAGTAATACCATAATCCAAAACCAACGGCCAGTCCGATTATGGCTTGTCCGGAAAATTTTAAAGATTTACTTAAGCCGTGCTTATGAGGCGTATTTAATTTGAGATAATCATCAATGAATCCCAGTATTCCTAAAGAAAAGGTAACGAGAACGGCATAAATCACGAAAATATTATCAAGCCGGGCCCAGAGAAGGGTGGTAATTAATAAAATAGAAATGATTATTACCCCGCCCATGGTGGGCGTGGTTGATTTGTTCTGATGAATCTTGACGAGTTCGAGTGAGTCTTTTTTTTCCGTTCGTTCTGAAATTTTTCTTTTTTTCAGAAAAGCAATAAAACGCGGAAGTAAAATCAGGCATAAAAGAAAAGCAAACATCGCGCCCAGCGAGGCACGAAAAGTGATATATTTAAATTGGGCAATCAGGTCATTAATTAAATGATATAACATGACCTATTTTTTCTTTCTTTTTAAATAGGGGATAATCGTTTCCAACCCGATTCCCCGCGACCCTTTTAATAAAACGACGTCTTTTGATTTAAGATAACCAGCCAGAAAATTACCAGCGTCTTTGGCCGAATCAAAATGAAACATTTGTGTCCTGGTGTTTTTTTGGGAGGACAGCCGGGTGAAAGCGTTTTTAACTTCTTTACCGACACAAAGTAAAGCATTAATGCCTGATTCCATAATACGTTGCACGGTTTTTAAATGTAATTCATTAGATGATTTCCCCAATTCCAGCATATCGCCGAGAACGAATATTTTTCGCCCCCGGGCGGCCATTAATTTTAATTCTTCAGCGGCCAGTGACACTGAAGCGGGATTAGCGTTATAAGCATCGTTGATAATTGTGGTGCCTTTAATAACGGATGGTTCCATCCGCATCGGCGGTAACCGGAAATTTTTAAGCCGTAAAAGGCTTTCGTTTAAACTGAAACCCAGGGCGCTGCTGGCCGCCAGAGCCGCCAGTGAATTTTTCATGTTCCATTGTCCTAAAACAGGCAAAAAACAGTGGTGTTTCTCGTTAACCAAAAATTCAAGACCGTTAGGTTTAATCTTTAAATCGGAACCGGCCAGCTCGCCTTTTTTTATCCCAAAAGTTACGACCGTAGGTTCGGCATATTTAGAACGTCTCTTGAGATTGAATAATTTTGTTTTGTTGAACCAGTGGTTGCCTGCTTCCCATATTGCAATGGCCGGATAGTCCATGTGTTCCAGCAATGTTTTTTTTTCACGCGCGACGCCTTCTTCATTTTTTAATCCTTCCAGGTGGGTGGCGGAGATATTGGTAATAATCCCGATATGAGGGCGGCTTATTTTAGCCAACTGGGCGATTTCTCCGGGATGGTTGCTTCCTAATTCTAAAATAATGTATTCAGTTGTAGAATCCGCTTCCAATAAAGTTAAAGAGACGCCGATTAAATTATTAAAACTTTTTTGTGATTGGATAACACTTTTATTCTGTGAGAGAATATAGGCCAGCATATTTTTAGTGGTGGTTTTGCCGTTACTGCCGGTAACAGCTATGATTAAAGCGGCTAATTGGTCGCGATAATAACTGGCTAATTGCCCGAGCGCTGCGGTCGTATTGGTGACGCGAATAACAGGTATTTTTTTTAGCGCATCGGTTATTTTTAAATCACGCCGGCTGATAACTACACCAGCCACCCCTTTAGCCACGGCTGTTTTTATAAAATTATGGCCGTCAAAATTTTTGCCTCTCAATGCAAAGAAAAAAGAATCCGGCTTGAGTTTCCTGGTATCGGTGGAAATATTTTTGACCAGATGGTCATATTCGGCTGTCGTGAGCAAAACTCCTTTGGTGGCTTTAATAATTTCATGAATACTGAGTGGTAGCATAGAATACTAATTACGTTTTATTTAAGTGTTTTTATTATTTGTTCGACAACGTTCCGGTCATCAAACGGTTTAACCGTATCTTTAAAAATTTGATAAGTTTCATGGCCTTTTCCGGCGATTAAAACTAAGTCGTTTTGCCTGGCCGTGTTAAGAGCATGCTCAATTGCTTCATAACGGTCGACATAATTATAATATCGGTATTTTTTAGGCAATCCTTTCTTAATATCTTGGATTATTTTAAGCGGGTCTTCTGAACGGGGGTTATCCGAGGTCAGAATAACCAGGTCCGCATACCGGGCGGTGATTTTTCCCATCAGGGGTCGTTTACCGCGGTCGCGGTCGCCGCCGCAACCGAAAAGCACGATTAACCGGCCGCTGACCAGAGACCGTAAACCGGTTAAAACTTTTTCCAGTGCATCAGGAGTATGGGCAAAGTCAATCATTACGGAAAACTCCCGGTCGGTGTGAACTAATTCCATCCTTCCCCGAACAGTGGTTAACGATTCAATGCCCTGGACGATAAAATGCGGTTCGATGTTAAGAGAAACAGCGCAGGCCGCGGCCGCCAGAATATTATAAATATTAGGCTGTCCGATTAATTTCGTTTGAACCGGGAAATCACCGGTCGGGAGGCGGATGGTCAGATGAGTTCCTTTTAAAGAAGAATTATTTACGTAGGCGGTTACTTCTGCGTTTGATTTTAAACTGTACCAGATAATCGGGGCGCGTGTTAAGGAGGCAAAATAGTTGCTTTGAGGGTCATCTTTATTCAAAATTGCACCGGCCTGGGGTGATAAGTGTTTAAAAAGAAGTGATTTGGCTTTGCGGTATTCGTTGAAATTTTTATGAAAATCAAAGTGGTCGCGTCCCAGATTGGTAAACACAGCTCGGTTAAAATTAATTTGAGAAACTCTTTTCTGGAACAAAGAATGCGATGAAGCTTCCATGACGACATGATTTAATCCCAAGCCGACCATTTCGGATAAGAAGCGGCTGATTTCGTATGATTCCGGTGTGGTCAGCGGCGCCGGGATTTCCCGTGATCCGATGTGATAAGCAATCGTTCCTAATTGCCCGACTTTTTTGCCGCTGGCTTCAAGAATAGAACGGATTAAATAAGCGGTCGTCGTTTTCCCGTTAGTGCCGGTCAGGCCGATGATTTTAAGTTTTGAAGAGGGGTCCTGAAAAAAAAAATTGCTGATAATGGCTAATGCTTCTCTCGGGTTTTTAACAATTAGCTGCGGAATATTGGGATGGAGATCTATTTTTTTCCTGGCAATAAAAGCAACGCAGCCGCGATGAACAGCTTCGCCGATAAAATTCTGTCCGTCTGTTTTACTCCCCGGGATGGCGACAAAGAGACAACCCGGTTTAACCGAACGTGAGTTATAACAGATATCGGTAAATTCCACATTTTGAAAACTATGTAATTTCGCTTGCGGTAAAATTTTTTTGAGGCAGTTAAGTTTCATAGCCATCATCTTTGGGCGACAGGAATACGTCCGGGAATGCCCCAATATTTAAGGGTTTTGGTAATAATTTCGGTAACAATCGGCGTGGCGACCGTGCCTCCGTAATAAGCGCCTTTAGGTTCGTCCACGACCGCCAGAACTAAAATACGCGGGTTATCAGCCGGCGCAAAACCAACAAAAAGACTGATAAAACGCTGATGTGAATAAGTTCCGTCCGGATTTAATTTGGTCGTGGTACCGGTTTTTCCGGCAATTTGGTAATTCGGAATCTTGGCCTGCGAGCCGGTTCCATTATTGACCACATCGATTAAAATTGATTTCATCTGTTGAGCGGTGCGCTGGCTGAAAATCTGACGAATTATTTCCGTATTATTTTGCTTGATTATTTCTTCTTCACCGGTAATTTTTGAAATAACTTGCGGGCGGAGCAAATATCCGCCGTTAGCAAAAGGGAGATACGCTTTGGCCAGTTGCATCGTCGTAACGGCTACTTCGTGTCCCATCGGAACAGAGGTGATGGTAAATTTATCCCACTGGCGGTAAGGAGTTACCAGGCCGCTCGTTTCTCCGGGTAAGCCCAAGCCGGTTGATTCTCCCAGTCCGAATCTTTTAATGTAAGTGTACATTTTTTCTTTGCCTAATAATAAGCCTAGTTTAGCCATTCCGATGTTACTTGACTGGCTGATTATTTCGGTGAAAGTAAGCTGGCCGTAAGGATGATGGTCGTGAATAGTTCTGAAGCCGGTTTTGAATATTCCATTTTCACAGAAGAATTTATTATTTAGGCCAACCAGGGAATTATCTAGCAGGGCCGCGGCGGTTAAAGGTTTAGCCGTAGAGCCAGGTTCATACTGGTCGGTAATGATCCTATTCCGCCTGGCCTCGTCAGAATATTTATTGTAATAATTCGGGTCAAAATTAGGACGGTTGGCCAGGCCCAGAACTTCTCCGGTCCGCGGGTCTAAAACTATGGTGGAGGCCGATAATGGTTTCCATTTTTCGCAGGCCCTGTTTAGTTCTTCTTCCGCAATAAACTGGATGGTGGTATCAATGGTTAAATAGACATTTTTCCCGGGCCGGGGGGTCTGGCTGATAAGTTCCAATGAGGAAATTTTTTTCTGGCGGGCATCGCGCGGCACCCAGCGGTAACCACATTCGCCCATTAACAATTCGTCGTAACTTAATTCAACCCCATCAAGCGCCTGCTCATCTATTCCCCGATAACCCAGAATATGGCAGGCCAGAGAGCCATTAGGATAAAATCGTTTATATTCTTCCTGGAATCCTACGCCGGCCAGATTTAATTCTTTTAATATTTTAAATTCAGACTCGGAAATTCTTCTTTTAATCCAGATGAAATGCTTTTCCTTCTCAGCCAAACTGTTTATTTTGGTTTGAATTTCTTGAACGGGTAACCCAAGCGTCCGGCAAAAGGTATTAATAGTTTGAGGATTATCTTTAACAATTTGCGGATCGGCATAAACCGAGTAAACCAGGTTAGAAATAGCCAGTAATTTACCATTACGGCTGAAAATCATACCGGCTTTTGGCTGGATGGCAACTTTTAAATAACATTGCGCCTTTTGTTGTTCTAAATATTTTTTATGACCGGTTACCTGGATATGATAAAGACGAACGAGTAATCCTGAAAACAATAAAGATAAAAAAATAACGACAAAAACAGCGCGTTTGGCAATGGCTGGTGAGTTGCTCCCAGTTTCGTTATTACCAGAAGAGGTTCCGATGGAATCGAGCCAAGCCGGTCGCTTAAGATTTAACATACGCGTTCTATTTTTTGTTAGCTACCTGACGTGAGTCAGGAGGCAATCTATTATTATTTTGCTTCTGGAAAATATGAGCGTATTTTTCAGGTGGTTGAGAAAGGTCAACTATGTTCCAGTTCTTCGGATAAGTCAGCATTATTTTTAAGGCGTCGGCTTTGATGACCAGATTTTCCGGTGATTTTACTTCGGCCAGTTTTACTTCTAAATTTTTCCTGGTTTCTAATAATTGGTTTTGCGACTGAGCGGTAGTGGTAATTTTATAGCCGTAACGAACGGTTTGAATCTGTTGCCAGGCGGTAATTAAGCCCAGTGCCGTTAATAAAATAATAATGATAATTAAACGTTTGGTTGTCATGTTTTTTCCTCCTAAATTAAAAGCCCGCATCAAGCGGACGTATTTAGACCCCGATATTCATCGGGGTGAGTCCGTTAAAATGTTTTTCAACGGACTCACTTTTTCTGCCACGCGTAGTTTAGCGCTTCGGGAACGGGGGTTCTTGGCCATTTCCTCATCCGAAGGGTAAACTGGTTTTTTAGTAAGCAGGTTAAAAATTCCCTGTTTAGCTTTTTCCCGAAAAGTTTGTTTTACCAGCCGGTCTTCCAGGGAATGAAAACTGATAATACCCAGCCGACCGCCCGGTTTGAGATACCGGTCGCTTGTTTCCAGGAATTGTTCCAAGTTTTTTAATTCCCGGTTTACTTCAATCCGGAGCGCCTGAAACACCCGCGTCGCCGGATGAAGGCGCGTTCTGACCGGCGGAACCGACTTTTTTACCAGGTCGGCCAATTCAGACGTTCGGTCGATTCTTTTTACCCGACGTTTTTTGATAATATTTTTAACGATTCGCTTGGTCCAGCGTTCTTCGCCGTAGGAACTGATAATTCTTAATAATTCTGGTTCACGATAGTGGTTAATAATTATTTCAGCCGTCAGCGGTTGCGCCCGGTTTATTCTCATATCCAGTGGACCATCATCCTGAAAACTAAATCCGCGGTTCCGGTCGGCTAACTGAACGGATGAGATTCCCAGGTCCAGCAAAATAAGGTCAACCTGATTAATATTTAAATCCTGTAAAATCTCGCTCAGGTTAACAAAATTATCACAGAATAATTTAACGTTTTGATAATCTTTGAATTTTTCCTGGCACCATTTGATATTAAGAGGGTCCCAATCAATTCCGATCAACCGGCCTGTTTGCCCAAGGCCGATTAAAAAATAGTCGCTATGTCCGCCTCGGCCAATGGTGGCATCAACGGCCGTTTCCCCGGGGCGGGGAGATAATAAATTAATAATTTCTTTAACTAAAACTGGAATATGCTCCGCTCCCCGATGGACATCGGAGGGTGGGACAGGTTCATTATTTAGGTTCACGTTTAGAATAATCCGGCCGCCCGGCTTAACAGCGGGAATTTTTTAATTGTTTTTTCCTTGTTTAACATCCGGACCAGTCCGTAAATATCCTCGCTCAGGTCAACGGATTGGAAACGGTTGTTCATTGCATGCAAATGTTCTATTTTTTTGAACAGCACGTAAATATCTTTTTCTATTTCTTTCAGGTTGGTTTCTATTTCTTCCAGAGACAGGACCCTGATCGTATCCAGAAATTTTTTAACCCGGTCGTACGAAACGCAATCGCTCATAAACACCTTCCTTTCTTTTTTTACCTGTTGACCGTCCCGCTCTTCATCGGGCGGACAAAAAAATTAAATTGTTCGGTAAATATCTTTTTCAAATTCTGAGGTATGCTCGTTTAACCAGTAGCTGATTTGTTGCCATTTTTCAATACACCAAACTTCAATATGGTCATTGCCGCCGATAATCATAATGTCTCTTTTCAAATCGGCGCCTTTAATTAATCGCAGGGGGATCAGGATGCGCCATTGGGGGTCAAGGTGGCAAAATTCGGTATCGGCGGATAATTTGCGCAGGTACCAGGTCGCTTTTTCGCTGGAGACGGCGATTTTTTCAATTCGTTCCAGTAATTTTGTCCAGGCCGAGGGGGGATAGAGATTAAGATAACTCAAAGATGTTCCCGTGTGTTTAACGGTATGAAGACTGACGTAGATTCCTTCGTTCTCGCCCGCTTCAAAGGAAAGACGGAATTTTGAAGGAATTACCAGCCGTTTTTTAGTATCTAAAGTATGATGATGCTGTCCGACAAACATTATAATGCCCTCTTTTAGCCAAAGGACTAATCAGCCTCTGGCTGAATGGAATATTATGCTAAAGTATACCATTTCGTGGGATTCCATACCCCTATACTCTACTTATTTATATCGGACTGTCAACATATATTCCTTTAATATATAAAAATTTTTCCGGAAGCCCAATTAGGTTACAATCCCATCTATCCTTTATGTAGTATGTTTACCATTAAGGTGTCCTACTAATAGTATCAAGGCCGGTAGTTTTGGAAAAATTTTTATGGCAGGAAAATTTTCACGGAAAAATTATTTTTTTTATTGACACCGTTAGAGATTACGGTAGATATGGGATATTCAACCACTTAAAAATTTTGTAGCGGCGATGGCTTATGGAGGTGTTAATAAATGATAACTATTATATCTGTTTTAACCGGTGATTTTAAGTGCGCAGAGTCGCATTGAATTGTTTTTGGAGAGTTGTAATAATTTCGTTGATTATTTTATCGGCTTCTTCGTTGGTTAGGGTTCGGTCCGGATGGCGGAAATAGAGCGAAAAGGCCAGACTTTTTTGGTGGGACGGAACCTGCTTGCCCCGGTAGAGGTCAAAAAATCTGACCGATTCTAATAATGAACCGCCTTTTGACTGAACAGCTGATTTAATTTCTTCCCATTTGATTTTTTCATCAACCACAACGGCGAGGTCGCGTTGAATGGCCGGCTGACGTGGAAATTCCCGGTAAACAGCCGAAGCATCAGATTGCGAAATAATTTTTTCCAGGTCAATTTCCGCCACGGCTACGTTTTTTTGAGTTTCATACTTTCCCCGGGCTTCAGGGGATAATTCACCTGAATAACCAATAGTTTCGGTATTCATCAGAATGGCCACCATTTTTTTTGAATCAAGAGCATTTATTTCACCTTGAACCGGGTGGTAAGAAATATTTTTTACCAGGTTTAACTTTATCCATAAAGCGTTCAAAGTCCCTTTTAAGGAATAGAATCCCTGGTTATCCAACAAACCCAGCATCAACTTTTCCTGTCCGGGCCGAGAGTAAATCTTCGCCATTTCAAACAATTGGATGACTCTTTCCCGCTCGGAGGCTTCATTTGTTTTATTGGCCAGTAATAAAACCGGACAAAGACTGTTGCGCAAGAACCGGTCTTCCATCCCTTCGGGTCCCAAAAGTCCGATTAATTTTTGCTCGGACCAGAAAGTAAAATCCGGTTGATATTTTTCTTCCATAAAACTGGAGGTCATTATTTCATTATAAGCCAGTCCGGCCAGGGTAGGCCGGATGAGTTCGGTTATTTCATCAACTTTGTTCTTTTGCTCAACTTTTAAATTGATCACCGGTGGGGTTGTCGGAATCTGTTCATATCCCCGGATGCGGGCGATTTCTTCAATCAAATCTATTTCCGCGTTGATGTCATTCCGGAAATCAGGAATCTTGATTTTAATTCCGGCCGCTGATTCGCTTAATCGGTTGAACCCCAGCCCTTTTAAAATTCTTTTTATTTCAGATTTCTGAAATGGGCAACCTAAAATTTGAGCCACCCGTTTGAAGCGGAGCGTGATTGTTTTTTCTTTTGTTTTAAGGAGATTAATAATCTGTTGTTCGGTTACCTCGCCGCCGGCCAGTTCGGTTATCAGCTGGATCGCCCGTCGGGAGGCCGGTGCAATCACCGATGGCGCCACGCCGCGTTCAAAACGGTAAGAAGAATCAGAAGAAAGATTTAACCGGCGCGCTGTTTTTCTGATAAGTGATGGATTAAAATAAGCGGTTTCCAGGAGAAGATTGGTCGTTTGTTCGTTTACTTCGGTTGATTGGCCGCCCATAATGCCGGCGATGGCGACGGGTTCGCGGGCATCTGCGATGACCAGCATTTCCGAGGTCAGCTGGTATGTTTTTCCGTCAAGCGCTACGATTTTTTCTCCGCCTAAGGCGGACGGTTTGGCCCGCCGGACCACAATCCGTTTTTCGGCCAGCCCCGATTCTATCGGGGCCAGGCGGTCCAGGTCAAAAGCATGCATTGGTTCGCCGTATTCAAACATCACGTAATTTGTAATATCAACGATATTATTGACAGAACGCAATCCGATATCGGCCACTTTTTTCTTCAACCATTCCGGGGATGGGGCGACGCGGACATTTTTAATGACTCGGGCGATATAAACCGGGCAGTCTTCAGTGTTTTCAATGGTAATAATATTTTTTACCGATCCCGCCGCCTTGGCGGGACGCTGAGGTAATGTTTTTAAACGGGGCGGCTGATAGTCTTGTCTGGTAATGACGGCCACTTCACGGCTGACGCCGAGAACGCTGAGGCAATCCGGCCGGTTAGCCGTAATTTCCAGTTCAAAATAAGCGTCATTATTATTAATGGGCCGGTAATGTTCCACCTTGACGCCGTGCATCGTTAAAAGATGCGCCAATTCATCAGACGGCGGTAATTTAAATGAACAATATTCTTGAAGCCATTGATAAGTGAATTTCATAGTATATAAATTTTTCTTTGAAAAATTTATGGATTAAAATTGTTCCAGAAATTTCAGATGATTTTCCGTAAACAGGCGGATATCGTTAATAGAATATTTAAGCATGGCCATGCGTTCCACGCCGAGCCCGAAGGCAAACCCGGTATATTTTTCAGAATCATAGTTTACCGCTTCAAATACTTTGGGGTGGACCATTCCGGCGCCCAGGATTTCCAGCCATCCTTCACCGCGGCAGACCGGGCAGCGGTCGCCTGTTCCGCCGCAGATAACACAGGAGATGTCAACTTCAGCGCTGGGTTCGGTAAAAGGGAAGAAAGAAGGGCGGAATCTCATTCTGGTTTCCGAACCAAAAAACTCCCTGATAAAAAGAGAGAGTATTCCTTTAAGATTGGCAAAGGAAACGTTTTCATCGACCATTAAACCTTCAATCTGGTGAAACATCGGGAAGCGGCTCGGGCCGGGGGTATCGGGCCGGAAAACTTTACCAGGGACGATTACCTGCAAAGGAGGTTTTGTTTTTTCCATTATCCGCACCTGAACCGGTGAAGTATGACTGCGCAGGAGAAGCCGTCCGGTATTTGAAACCGATGAATCCGATAAATAAAAAGTATCAAAGGCATCGCGGGAGGGATGGTCCAGGGGAATATTCAAAGCCGTAAAATTATAAAATTCTGTTTCTATTTCAGGTCCGTAGGCGATATTGAATCCTAACCTGACAAAAATAGCACTTAATTCCTGCATAGTTCGGTAAACAGGATGGAACGAGCCGGTAACTTTTTCGAAACCTGGTAAAGAAATATCAAAAAATCCCTCCGGTAATCTGGTCTGGGGTGCGGCGGCTAATATTTTTCTCTGTTCGGTAATTTTTTCCTCAATAACTTTTTTTAGCCGATTAATGGCTTCTCCAGCCTGAGGTTTTTGTTCATCCGGTAAAGCGGCCATTTGTCCGAAGAAACCACGAAGAATACCCTTTCGGCTGAGGTAGTTGGTTTCAAGTTGTTGTAATATCTCCGGTCCGGTGGCCCGGCTGATTTCTTCCAGCGCCTGATTTTCTGTAGTGTCCAGTTGGTCAAACAGGTTCATAAATAAAATTTTAGCGGTAAAATTTTATAATAAGGCCTTTTGGGCGACCGCAACGATTTGTTTGAAAGCGTTCTGGTCTGAAATGGCCAGTTCGGCCAGCATTTTACGATTGATAGGCAGGTTTGCTTTTTTCAAACCGTTCATCAGCCGGCTATAGGAAATACCGATTTCCTGGGCAGCGGCAGAAATACGGATAATCCAGAGACTTCTAAAATCACGTTTGCGTAGTTTGCGGCTGCGATAGGCATAAACTCCTCCGCGCAAAAGAGTTTCTTTAGCCGCCCGGTATAATTTACGGCGTCCGCCGTAAAAACCTTTGGCGGCGCGTCGCACTTTTACCAGGCGTTTGTGTCGGGCCACGCCGGTTCTGGCTTTAGGCATAATTTTTTCTCCTCTGTTAACACGAATCTACACGAATCACGCCGTGGCTGGACGAATTAACACAAATTTTATGCCGATGCCGATACGGTTAGATTCGCGAGTATTCGTGTATAATTTGTGCTTATATCTCTATTATAACAACAATGCTTTTCTAAATGCTTTAGCGGATGCACCGGTTAAAGTGGTGCGAGTCCGTAATTTTCGTCGCCGTTTGCTGTTTTTACCGGAAAGCAAATGGCTTTTCCCCATTTTGTATATTTTAACTTTACCGCGCCCCGTTATTTTAATCCGTTTAACGGCTGCTTTAATTGGTTTTAATTTGCCCATAAGATTTATACTCCTATTCTTATTTATGAACTAACATCATTGCCATCCGCCGGCCGGTGGATTTCAGCGGCTCATCCACTTTAGTGATATCACTTAATGACTGGATAAAACGGTTCATTAAGTTTACTCCTAATTCCTTATGCGTGATTTCACGACCTTTAAATTCCAGGGTGACTAAGACCTTGTCGCCTCGGTGGATAAAATCACGAGCATGTTTTATTCTTACCTGGAAATCATGTTCCTCTATTTTTGGACTCAATTGTAATTCTTTAATATGCACAACATGATGTTTATGTTTAGCCTGGCGTTCTTTTTTATGTTGTTCGTATTTATATTTTCCATAATCCATTATCTTGCAGACCGGCGGTGTGCAGGTCGGAACGATTTCCACGAGGTCAAAACCGCGTTCGTGAGCCATCTGGCGGGCTTCATCCGTCGTAACCACCCCGACCTGTTGACCGTTTTCGTCAATTAAACGAACGGTTTTGATTCTGATTCGTTCGTTCATTCTTAATTCTGGAATAAGTTATCACCTCCTTAATAAAATTTTGGCTCGGCCAAAATTTTATATTAACCAGTTACTGCATTTTTTCCTTCTTCAGCAGTATTTTTTACTTCGGTTTTTAGTTGCATGATAAAATCTAATAATTTTTGTTGACCGAGGTCGCCTTTGGTTCGTGCGCGGATGGCAATAGTTTTCTCTTTTTCCTCATTTTCGCCCACAATGACCATGTACGGTATTTTTTGGCCGGTGGCGTCTTTAATCCGTTGGGAAAGCCGTTCGTTTCTTAAATCGGTTTTTGCCCGGATGCCGGTCTGAAGCAACTCATTCA
>CAKKQI010000062.1 GCA_919901895.1 Candidatus Brocadiaceae bacterium
GGAGAATCAATTACCTGATCACGTTAATTTGTTCTGCCGGCAATTAGGGGCTGAAGATTGGCGCGAACGGGAATCAGCTCAGAGTAAACTGATTGAAAGCGGCCGGAAATTAATTGCCGAATATCAGCAACTAAAGTTTTCGGCCAATACGACCGCACCGGAAATAGATAATGCTAAAGACAAACTAACCGAATTCGTCCAATCCCTCAAAGCGGCTGCCCGGTCAAAAGACCCGGAAATCAGAATGCGGATAATCAGGAAAATTATACCGGTGTTTCGTCAGTTGACCGCTTCTAAAATTGCCTTTTGTTCTAACCGGGACGGCAATGAGGAAATCTATGTGATGCCTGCCCGGGCGTTAGGCGGGGATGCCGATGGGCAGAACCAGGTGAATCTAACCAAACATCCGGGGCGGGACCGGTATTGCAGCTGGAGTCCGGACGGAACTAGGATTGTTTTCAGTTCCTGGCGGGATGGGTCGCCCTCAAGGGCGAACCTCGCCAAAGGCGGGAACGCAAATATTTATGTAATGAATTCTGACGGCACCAATCAAACGCGATTAACCAAACACCCGGCGGAAGACTGGATTCCGGCCTGGAGTCCGGACGGTCAGAAGATTCTTTTCCAATCTCATCGGGATAATAAAAAAGGGACTTATCTGATGGATGGGGACGGAAAAAATCAGAAGATATTATTAGAACAGGAAATTTTTGAAGGTTTAGGCCCGCTTTGGAAGCCAGACGGTCAAGAGATTATTTTTCTCTCAAGACCGAACGACCTTTCCGGAGTTATAATAGTAAATTTATTTAATACAGAAATTAAAAGAATCAGTAAGGATGAGTGGCAAAAGATAGCTTCCGGCTGGCCGGCGGATACTAAAAAATTAATCTTTGGTGTGAAAGAAAACAATAACTATGAAATCTATATTATGGATATCTTTTGCCAAGAAGAAAAAAATATCACAGAAAATAAAGGTAATGACGGTTGGCCGATGTGGGGTCCGGACGGTAAAAGTATTGCTTTTTATTCAAATCGTAACGGCCGTTGGGGAATTTATGTTATGGATAGCCAGGGTGGTAATATCCGAGGATTAAGCATTAAAGATGACTATGACCCGGCCTGGTCGCCGGCTGTTGGATGGTTATCAGAACTATTTGAGATTTCTGAAAAAGATTAGAAGCGGTT
>CAKKQI010000063.1:0-1192 GCA_919901895.1 Candidatus Brocadiaceae bacterium
TTTCTCCTAATTTAGTCGTAAAAAACGGCTCAAAAATATGTTTTGAGGTTTCTTCGTCCATTCCTATTCCTGTATCCGTTACGGAAAGCACCACAAATTTATCCGTTGAATCTGTCCGCCGAAGAGGCGGAATAGTTTCGGGATAAAGGCGTCGTTCTTCCGGAGAAATTATCTTATTCTCTGTTTTTATCGACAACGTTCCTCCGCCGATCGGCAACATTGATTCTTTCGCATTAATACAAATATTCAGGATGACCTGATAAATCTGGGAAGAATCGGCTTCAACCGTCCATAAATCAGGTTCCAGATCTGTGGTAATGGTAACCATTTTTTCAATGGTGCGTTCGATTAAGCCGACTATTTCCTGAACAATACTGTTTACAGTGACGGTGGTTTTGAATAATTGGTGAGGTTGAGCAAAAGTTTTTAATTTTTTGGTCAATTCCGCTCCCCGCAGTGCCGAGGTTTCAATGGCGTAGATAAATTTATATTGTTTGCTTTCCGGGGGGAAATCAAGTTTAAGCAGTTCGGCGTTTCCTCTGATGGCGAAAAGGATATTATTAAAATCATGGGTGATTCCGCCGCTCAAGGTTCCCAGCGCCGCCATCTTACTGGCTTCCAGGAGTTTTTGATGGGTTTCCTGCAGTTCTCTGGTTTTTTCCTGAACTTTTATTTCTAAAGAGCCGCGTGCTTCCTCCAGTTGGGTGGTCTGCTCCTTAATATGCTCAATCATCAGGTTAAAAGAGCCGGCCAGGGAACTAATTTCATCGCCTGTTTTAATCTCAGCCCGGCTGTTTAAATCGCCGGACGAAACTTTATTGGTGACGGTGACTAATTCCTGGATCGGCCCGGTGATTTTTCCGGCCAGAAAGAAAGATAAACTAATTCCCGCGGTAATAAGCGCTAAAGTAATGGCGATTGCCCACCATAAAATCCGGTTCATCCGGAGATTAATATTTTGCAGACTCATCCCGACCCGGACCGCACCTAATTTGGTTAGGCCGCTTTCAGGTCCGTCTGCCGACGAGGCCGGTTGACCCGGTTCGGGCAGCGGTTTTCCCATAGCCGTTAGTCCGATATCATAAAAACTCCCGCCTTTGACCGAATAAAAACTTACCGCCGGTTGGGCCGACCTTAACGCTTTTTGAGACAGTTCATCGCTATAAACTTCCTGAACCTCAGCCCGGTCGGT
>CAKKQI010000063.1:1202-3182 GCA_919901895.1 Candidatus Brocadiaceae bacterium
TGAGCCAGGACTTCACCGGATGGGGTTAAAATAACGACATAACTTACATCCGGGGCCTGGGCTAAACTCTGGACCAACGGGTCAAGGGTTTTAAAGATATTGCGATTGGCAATACTTTCCTCGGAAATCGTCTCTAAATAGCGCGCCAGGACGATTCCCCGTTCTTTTAATTCGCTTTGCAGTAATTCGTTAGATTGCTTAAGAAAGAAATAAGTTAGAGCGCCGCTGACAATAATAATTAACGAAATAATTAAAACAAGGAATTTAGTTTTTATGCTTGAAAAATTCATAGATTTCATTTTTTTTCTTCTTCCGCAATCTTTTTTTCCTCTTTTGCTTTTTTTGTCTTTTGGGTCGGTTTAAAATTGGGGAAAACCGACAGGCATTTTTTTTCGATCGCCCCGGTATATTTAACAAACAGTTCTAAATCGGGCGGAGAAGGTTGAGTGTTAGTGTAAGGTGATTCTGCCCCTAAAGCAAGGTAAGCATTCCGGAATAATTTTTTAATTTCTCCGTCGATCATCACGCCCTTTTCTTCTTTATCATTATCAGGTCCGCTTGCGGCGGACACGATTTTTTCCGCTACCTCCGGTGAAAGAAAAAGATAGTCGCGGTAAGCCAGGCTTAAGAGAACTTTCAGCGTCGCCGGAGGTTCTGACCGGCTGTTCAGGATTGTTTCAAAAATATTTTTCATATCATAAAAGATTATTTTAAGTAAAACCGGCTTAATATTTTTTTTGTTTTTATTCGCAACGGCTTCGATCCAATCCGGTTTCAGGTCGGTTTTAAAAGTGGCGGAGATAGTCTCTAAGATGGGCTCAAGATATATCTGGATTTTATCAAGCCCCGATTCTGTCGGGGCCGGTGGCTCATCATCTTTTTTATCAAGAATAGCCAGGGTGGTTTCAAATACCTTATCCGGCTGGATCTTTCCCGAATAGAAATTCGGGACAGGTAAAGCTAAATAATAATTCCCGGCCCGTAGAATATCGGGGCGGGTTATAAATAATAACGAGACGGTTATAAGATAAATTAAAACTTTTTTTATCATCTTAAGCCGATGTTAATATATTTCGAAAATTGTATCTCGGCTTAAGCGGGTTTTAGCCTGACGTCGGATTCCCGCCCGCTTAAAGACCGTTTTTATTCCAACATCTTTATTACGCTACGATTAAAAGGCAAAGGTTACCCCGATAACCCAAGCATTATTTCTGATGGAATCATCGTGTTTTTCAGTTATCCAGTTATGTTCCAGTCTGAAGATAAAAGATTCCGAGATGTCAAATTTAAGACCCAGCGTTAATTCACGTTGGTCCTGGTTATTAGCGACCTCGTCATTCGGATCAATTTCCTGATAACGCATCAGTGGGGTTAACCAGTGGATTTCTTCATGGAAACCTGGCACCGGAATTATAAAGCCGCCTTCCAGGTACCAGGCCTGGCGTTTCCAATGACCCTGGACATCTTCAATCTGGGTTTGTGTATAACCGCATTCCATTTCCAATCTGTCTAAAGGTGAGACCATTGGCAATTCGCCCGAAAGCGAGAAAAATGGTTTACTCTTTTTTTGCAGGTGCACCCCGAATAAATCAAGATTGAATTTGCTTTTATCGTCATATTTGCCGGGGCTATAAGAAACACCCGTGTTCCAGTCCCTTCCAAAATAGTAATTTAATCTTGAGGTTAACCTTTTATTGCTGTTATTATCCTCGGATTCGGCGTGCAGATGTCCGGTCCAGGTATTAGTTGCGACGCCATTGGTTAAAGCAATATCATAAGTAAGGCGGTTATTATTAAACGGCAGTGTCCCGTCTATTTTAAATCCCATTTCATGCCAGCCGGTCGGGATAATACGTTCTAATGCCCAGGACCGGTAATTTAAAAGCCGTAACGGGCAATAATAATTGTGGTCCTGTGTTCCAAAAGGGAGCAGAAATAAACCAAAATTGACGTTGAGTGCCTGGTTAAATTTCCATCGGC
>CAKKQI010000064.1 GCA_919901895.1 Candidatus Brocadiaceae bacterium
GCCAATTATCTTGATGTCACCTCAGGCATAGATGTAAGCACCGCCGGAATATTTTTAGACGGTGCGGAGGTAACCAGTCAAGCGGCCGTGAGTCCAACTAATATCTCCTTTATTCCTCAAACAAAGATTTCCGATGGTGTTCATACCGTAAAAGTGGCCGTCAAAGACCGGGCGACTAACCTGGCCGAAGCCACCTGGAGTTTTACTACGGACATCACCCCGCCGGTAATATCTAATCCCTCTCCTCTCCCGGATTCATCCGTTAAAACCAAAAGACCCGTTATTTCGGCTGTCTGGCGCGATAATTTCTCGGGAATAGACCTGACCTCATCTAAAATTCTGATAGACACGATAGATTTTACCCCTTCCGTCCAGTTGAGCGCCTCAAGTTTTACTTTTGTACCCACTGAACCTTTATCCGAAGGAACCCACACGGTAAATGTAGATATTTCCGATAAAGCCGGCAATCCGGCCGCCCCACTAAAATGGTCTTTCACGGTTGATACGATTACTCCGGTAATCACTGTTATGAATCCACCGGATGGTTCCACGATAGACACAAACACGCCGGAGATAGTGATTAGTTATTCTGATGCCACTTCCGGAATCGCGGCTGAGACCTTTAATATTTTGATAAACGGAGTAGACAAAACCGCTTCTTTCACCCTCACTCAGCATGAGGCGCGCTACCAGATTCCGGCAACGGAAAGATTATCGGAAGGGACCAATGTCCTCACGGCCCAGATTAAAGATAAAACGGGAAATATCGGCCTGGCCGTTTCCAATTTTACCGTTACGACTGCGCCGGCGGATGTCATACCGCCGGAGGTCCGGATTGAATACCCCACGGGACGCAATCAACCGGCCGGTAAAACTATCCCGATTACGGTCAAAGCCAGTGATAATGTTGCCGTAACTAAAGTAACCCTTTTTGCCAATGGCCAAGAAATCGGCGCGGATACCGAAGCACCTTATCAGTTCAGTTACACGATTCCAACTACCCTGATTGGTAAAACGCTGGAATTAGTGGCTAACGCGGAAAATCATGTGGGCAATATCGGCACTTCAAGTCCGGTCAGAACATCCATTGTTTCTATCCTATCCGGTCCTTTTGCCCTTGAGGTAAAAGGCGTACCTAACCCGGTCGTGGCCGGAACGCCTTTAAACGTAACGGTTCGGGCCCTTGACCAAAACGGGAACACCGTCACTAATTTTACCGGTTACGTCTATTTCTATACCTCAGATACCAAATCTTCAATTAACTGGAAATCAACCAGTTTCACTTATAGCGATCAAGGTGTCAAAACCGTCTCGTTACCGGCCTTGGTAACGTCCGGTGACCCGTATCTTGAGGCTTTCTGGTCAACTAATTGGGCGGTCAATGGCGCCCAAACAGGGATTGATATTACGCCCGGGCCACTGTCTACGGTTCTTGTCACACATCCCCTCAAAATCATCACGGCCGGTCAGTCCATTGACCCTTTCACTATTTCTCCGGCCGATGCTTATGGCAATCCCCTTCCAGGAATAAGAACCGAAGTAGACGTGATTCAAATGGTGGATACGACACCATTTCAGCAACATTTCAGTCTTACTTCAGACGAACAAGGAAAGGCCTACACTGACTCTATCACGGTGTTTGATAAAACCAAAAGTATTCAGGTAACCGTCAGCCTGCCCGATTATCCTCAAATACCGGCCACCACAAAAACATTTTCCGTTAAAGGAAATGTGTCAATAAATATTACTTTACACAACCGGGTCGTCCAGGCGGGCGTACCGACGGGCTTTACGCTGACGGTTCTTAATCCTGACGGCAGCCTAGCGACCGATTTCGTCGGAACGGTCTATGTCTATGGCTATTCATATTGGTGGGGTGGCTATGGAGAAGCCATCACGACTTATGACCCTGAGAAGTACGCCGCCGGTCAGTTTGAGGCCAAATGGCTCGCCGTAAATTTCACGGCCGAAGACCAGGGAATCAAGACTATTTCGGATGGTCTGATCTTTCTCTTTTCCGGAATTCAGTCCATCGGGGCTTCAACTCTTCCGCCGACTAAGATCGGTCCGTATTTGATTTTTATGTTAGACTGGGAGGTGCTCAATGGGCTGTCTAATGAACTTACGGTCTTATCAGGTGAACCGGCCCGACTGAGCGCCTCGGTATATTTTTCTCCACCTGATTTCTGGGTTTCTATCAATAATAATAACGCCATTGTTCAATGCAGTGCCGGAGTGGAAGATGTTTTTGGCAATCCGGTCTTTGACCAGGAATTAAAATTTGATTTCTGGATTACCGGGAATATCACTTCAGTTGCCTATAACCGAACTGATGTCCGGGGTTACGCTAAGGCCTTTGGCCCGGCTCTCCCGGTTACTAAAGATACAATCGTCGCCCAGGCCACCGTCTCGGCGCCCGGCACAAACATCCCATCCTATACTGCGACAAGAACAAGATTTGCTCTGCCAATTTCGGCGGTAAGCACCTTCACTTATATGGACCCGGTTACGCCCCTGACCGTTTTTCCCAATCAAAATAATCAACCCGCCGGCGATGTCTCAGTCCGAATGGCCGGCCGAATGCTTACCGGCGGTAATTACTGGGTCACGATTACGGATGGTTATTTTGAAATAGTCTTGCCGCTTCGGCTGGATCAGGCCAAATTTTCGGCCGGGTTACCTTCCGTTAACGGCTCCGGTCGGGTTACTCTCTCTGGTTTTGGTTATTATGATGCCAGCCGAGGTCAATATGACACTCAACTTTTAACCGGCCCCGCGAATCTTGAAATTTATGACAAGTTTTATTCGGCGGATAGAACGATTCTCTACGTAAAATTTAGAAACACTACGTATCTTTCTATTACTTACGTGGATTTATACAAACGATTAGTTACGGTTGATGACGGGTCGTTAGGATTTCCTGGGATAGATGCTAATTATGGCACTTCTGGTCTAAAAGTAGATGTTCCGGAAACTTTACCTTGGACGGCCTATGGAGAAATAAAAGCGGTGGCGGTTCCGTTCTACAGTGATTACCGACGATTTGGCCGTGATTATTATAATGCCGCTTCTGGAATAATCGCGGTGGTAGAGAATTTACAACATTTAGGTTACCAATGGGCTGGTCGGGTGATTTTACAGGACGCAGATAATATTGCTAATGGGTTAGTTGTTCCTGACGGGTATCTGGCCCGGCAAGAAAATCCTTTGGTTTTTCATGCCCAGGCGACTGCGGTGACTAATCCCGGAAGCGTTACGGTTCAAAGTTTCAAAAAAGAGGGTGGTCCGTTTACCGATTCTCAAGGGAACATTTTGCCTGAAAGCCGTTACGAAAATGTCCCTTTAAGCGCGACCGATTGGCGTTATGTTTATCGGTCGGAACCGTTTATTGCGGTTAATTATTATCCGCCGGCCACGGACACCATCAAAACCCAGAGCGGGACCTATACGCTGGAAGCCGGCCGCGTGGTCCGGGCTGATGGCGTCTCCAAATCACAAATCACCATTACGTTAAAGGACGTCCAAGGATTACCTCTGGCTAATCAATATATCCAAATTAACGCGAGTGATGGGGCAATCTTTGAACCGGCCTTTAATTCTCTTACCACCGATGTAAATGGGGTTGCGAGCGT
>CAKKQI010000065.1:0-578 GCA_919901895.1 Candidatus Brocadiaceae bacterium
ACAAATAATTGCCAGAAAATCGTTCCGGTCATTACATAGACCGGGTAGGGAACTTCGGTCTGTGGCACGGCCAGGATTTTGGCGCTGTTCAGAAAAATAAAAATGAGCGCGGTGGCCAGGGGCGGTATAATCGCCCAGAGATACCCGAAGATGGTCTGGCGGTACTGGGCGGTGAGGTCCCGGATAATCAATCTCCGGGCCAGCGGCCAGGATTTGCCGACATCCCTCAACATCCCGGTCATCAGTTTCCACGGATGCAGGATCGGAGATTCCGGTGTATACACAACTGGTTCTTTAAACCGTTTTATCGCATTAAGATAATCATCAAGCATAATAATAAAGTCCCTCTGTCATATTTTCGGTTTACCGTTTTTTATCATAAGACTGATTCAAAGTATCCTTTAAGTTTACGGAAGAATTTAAGACCCACCAGCCATAGAATCAAGGTAACGGCGGTGAAATAAAGAAGACCATTGATATCAGGCGATTGCTTATAAACTAGCGCCCGTCTAAAAGATTCAACAATTTGATAAACCGGATTGAAAAAAGTCACCTGTTGCATAATGGGTTGAATCCTT
>CAKKQI010000065.1:588-14860 GCA_919901895.1 Candidatus Brocadiaceae bacterium
CCGGCATTTGTGCAACCGTATAAAAAATCGGAGTAAAGAAAAGGAAAAACATTAAGGCGGTGGATAATATTTGAATCAAATCGCGGAAAAAAACATTGATCGCCGACAGGAAAAATCCGGCGCCGATTAAAAATAACATCTGCAAAGGAATTAAAATCACCAGCCAGAATAAATATCCCGATAACCCGGTCCCTTCTATCAGCAGAAGGATTATTAATAAAAATAAACCGATGAACATAGAAAAAATACCCGAGACTGAAGCAGCGATTGGTAATATTTCACTTTTAAAAACTATGTTTTTTAATAAAGACGCCGAGCCCACCACAGAATTGGTTGAATTTGTCAGCCCCTCGGCCATAGCTATCCAGGGGGCCAAACCGCTAATGAGCCAGATAACATACGTCAATGACGTTTCACTTCCGGGCAGTTTTGATTTAAAAACGAATCCGAAGATAAAAGTATACATCCCCAGCAGCAATAACGGGTGAAGAATCGCCCATAATATACCTATGGCAGAACCAAGATACCTGTCCCTGGTATTTAATTTAAAGGTATTAACAACTAATCTGAGGTCCTCTTTATTAAGTCCTAAAATCATCATAAATTAATCTCCATTTATTCTTCCGCCTTGATTTGATATCGACAGTAATAATCCGGTCTTGACAGGGTAAAGACAGTGAAATTTTGCATCTTGAGCACCAGGGAACTTTTAGCAATTGTTTTATTTTCAGAGGTTATTTCTAACAAGACCTCATAAACCCCTTCGGCCAGGAACAGCTCGCCTAATCCCACATCCAGATTTATGGATTGACCGCCTGATAAAGCAGGAAGTTTCAGCCCATCTTCAGATGCCTGGTTTTGCATAATAAGAGTACCGTCCATTTTGATGAAGGATAAAACAATGTCCCATTCTTTAACGGATTCCGTTGCTTCTAATCTGATATTAACCGATGCCTTTTCCCCCAAATCAAAGATGGTTTTTTCCTGATGCAAACCGGATCGGAGATGAAAGTCTTTTATCCAGATACGGCTTCCTGTTTTTGTTTCTTTTACCCGCTGGGCAAACTTTTTTTTAACTTCTTCTTCCTCTTTTTGCCTAACCAGGTTAAGATAGGCCCGGGCCACGGCTTGAGAATCTCCATCCAGCATCATTTTGCCTTTTTCCAACCAGATTGTCCGTTGAGTCATCTGGTTAATTATTTGCATATCATGAGAAACGATTATCAAAGTTTTTCCTTTTGAACACAATTCCTCAATTTTCTTGGAAGATTTTACGGCAAAATCAGCGTCACCCACGCCCAGCACTTCATCAATAATTAAAATTTCCGGCTCTATGAATAATAACATTGCGAAACCGAGCCGCGCCTTCATTCCGGATGAATAGGTCCTGACCGGTTTATTGATGTAATCTCCGATGTCGGCAAACCGGATAATTTCATCCTTCAGCGCGTCTATTTCGGCCCTGGTCTTTCCGTGTAATCCCCCGTTAACATAGATGTTTTCAACGCCGGTCATTTCCTCTCTGATGCCCACCCCGATCGACATCAGCGCGTTAACCTTACCATTGATGGTTACGGAACCAGAAGTGGGCGTAAGAAAACCGGCGATGATATTCAGCAAGGTGGTTTTACCGGAGCCATTGGAACCAATTATCCCTATTCTTTCCCCATCTTTAATCTCAAAGGAAACATCATCCAGCGCCACCACGCTTCCTTCCCTGCTTACCCGCGTTATCCCGGTCAAGATAGACTTCATTGTCCTAATTTGGGAAATAATACTTCTGGGAAAAACCTGCGTAACCGCATCAATTTTTACACTCAGACGATTTTCCATTGTAATTTTTTGGTTATTAATTGGTTTGATTTATTCTCGCCTTTAACGACCAGCCGGATCGGATTCCCGTTTAACCAGGTCAAAGACTCGTATCCTTTGGTAATACTTCTCTGGCCTTTTTCTAACGGCGCGGAAAGAAATAAACACAACAAATATTCACCAGGGGCAAGACAGAAATCTTCAATAGAGATAGTTATGTTTATTTTTGTATCAGGATTAATATTTATATTAGAGAGTCCGATTGTGATCAACGACCAGCCGATTCCTTCAATGTGTCTTTCTATACAAAAACCAACTGAAATTGCATTATCCTTAAACTTTTCTAAAGATTGGGCCTGAAAATTATAATTAAATGGCTCACCCGAGACGGCATAAACCATTTCTTTTAACATTTTATCAATATTGACAAAGGTTATTTCATCAGAGCGTTGAAACGGCATATTCAGGTATCGCCGGACTGCTTTATAGGATGGCCCAAAATAATCAATTCCTTCTCTGGTAAGGACAAGACACTGCTGGCAAAGTTTAAGAAGAGACACCCAGTCATGAGAAACGATAATACCGGTGGCGCCCATTGACAGGAATTGCTGTAATCTTTTCCAGGCCTTACCCCTGAAATACTCATCTCCGACCACCAAAAACTCATCAATCAGGATAATTTTGGCCGGTAGGGCTGTGGCCACGGCAAAAAGTAATCGGGCTTGCATACCGGATGAATACGACCTGACCGGCTCGCAAAAAAAATCTTCCAGTTGAGTAAACTCGTAGATGGAATCACAAAGGGCGTTTAATTTACTTCCATTGATTCCCTTGAAACGGAAATAATCCCGGCAATACTGTTTCCCGGTTAAGTAAGAGTTAAAAAATGAGCCGAGTTCAAAAATAGAGGCAATATCCCCTCTGGTAATAACCTCGCCGCTATCTTTTTCATAAATTCCGCCGATTAGTCTGAGCAGAGTGGATTTACCGACACCGTTTTTGCCTATTATACCCAGTAAGGCGCCGGCTTCAACTTTAAATGATATATCCTTAAGCACCAATGTTCTTTTCTGATTTTTGGAAAACAGCGTCCTGAGTGATGGCCGTTTATCAGCCAGAAATGATTTATATACACGATTTAGTTTTACTAATTCCATATTATATTTATTTGCTGCAAATTAAATCTCTTGCTTTTTCAAATCCGCAATTAAAAAGGACATCTATGATTGATAATCCGGCAATAAACTCCTTTGTATTCGCCTGCAGGTAAACCGGATGTTTAAAATTTTGATAAACTAATTCTATGCCGGCTTCCGCAAATTTTTCGTCTTCCTGATAGCCGTCCGCGCCGCCGCCGCAAAGATACGCGATTCCGCCTACCGCCCGGGTTAGTGATATTAACAGGTCTGTGGCTTCGCCTTCGGCTTTCAGGGTAGAAGCGATGATTAGTTTGGGAATTTTCAGTCCGAGGCGTTCGGCCAGGGAGCGAATCGCGTGAATATTATACTCGCACAGGTTATTAGCGTCATAATTTATTAATGCTTGCAAATAATCCCGTTCCTCCTTAAAAAAAGGGCATTGGCCGTAGTTCTGTTCTATAGTTTTAAGCATTTTCTCCCGCCAGTCCGTCAGATTGTTAATCTCCATATCCTTTATCAGGCGCAAGCCATGATAGTTTCTGATAATCGGCGCGGTCAGCCATTGGGCTTCGCTGTTTGTAATTATCTTTACGCGATTCATCCAGGTCCCGCCGGTTTTGGGAAACTGGACATTATCCAGCAGGATAAAAACATCCGCTTTATTGATTTTATCAAAGTACCCCAACCAGGGAAAAAAGTTGGGTTGATGGATAGCGGCAATTCTATCCGGCATATTTCTTCCTGAGTTCTTTTACTTTTTCGTGTTCTATGAATTCCGGAAAATATACCTTTTCGCCATTATGCTCCAGATAGGCGCCTTTTAATGGTTTAACCTGCGCTCTTATAAGATTGTAAATCTCCATATCGGTCATTACTTTAAAATCAATTCTGGGCGATTCCGGCCGAAGTCTTGTATTACGAGTCGCCTGCGAATTATCCTGCGGAAATCGCTTGTTGACTCCGGTTAAAATACGCGGTATTTCTTCCTCAAGCAAATCTTCTGTCGCAGCAGATAATTTATTGCTTAAAGCACACCAAGTATCTTTAAAATCTATGGGGACCGCTTTTTGCGCGATAATATCACCGCTATCGATGCCGTCATTCATATAATGTACGGTCACGCCGGTCTGGGATTCTTCTTTAATAATGGCCCATTGGACCGGGTTCGGCCCTCGGTTTTTGGGAAGAAGCGCCCAGTGAACGTTAACTGCATTATAATTTATTAACTTAAGAATATCTTCCCGTATTACCATTGAATATGAATTGCAGATTAATAAATCCGCATTTAATTTCTTGAAGCCTGTTAAAAATCCGGAATATCTATTCGTTTTAAATTCAGGTTGAATTAAAAATCTTATGCCTAAATTTTTAGATAATTCAGATAATTCATTAATATACTGCGGTCTGACCCCCGCCGCTATTATTCCGGTAATTGATGCTTGAGGCGCATATTTCATTAGTAAGAGTATTCCAACAGTATCGCCTACAAGAACAATCTGTTTGTATTTATTTTCTACCATTTAAAATATAATGCTCCCGATGGTTCTCGTTTTAGTAAACGCTATTTTAAACGATATCTTTAACTATCACGATAGCCATTTCTTTGTAATTTTCAATCTGTCGTTCAGCCTGCCTCCTGAATGCCCGCTCAATTTTTGCTATTTGGGGGATTCTTTGATTCGTCCACCATGTATCATGTGTATTTATTTGGGCTTTAGCCGTCTCGGGGCTTTCAAGAATGTCGCGGATTGTTTTATCTCGCCATCTCCCGTTAGAATCCGAGACGTAAATAATCTCCCCCTTAAAAAAATCCTTATTATACGTATTAATTAATCCCGCATAATTATCCTGATGTCGAAGAATTTTATTATTGGGGTTATGGAAGGCAAAAGCATGAACACCGGTGCCGTAAATTTTTTCTAAAATATTTTTTTCGAATAATATCAACTCGGCAATGCGACCAAAAACTTTTTGGCCGTAATAACCGCAATCAAAATGTAGCCCGATGGCATGTCCCCATTTAATCCAGCATTTAATTGTTTTAACCGTTTCATTACTCCAAAAATTATAAAAATAGCTGTGCAACTGTATAAAAAAAGTTGACCTGATACCTTCGGCCGCATCAATTTCAGCTAATTTATTCATTTCGTCGACACAATATTCAACGTCATGCCTCCAGATAATAAAAGAATTATAACATTTATATTTTTGGTAAGCTATTATTGGGAAGCGTGTTTTTGCCAGCCTTATTAAATTTTTGTATTCAGCGAGCGTAAATGGACAATTTGTTTTAAGTTTCATACGTGTTTTTATAAATCAAGAAAAGTATTTAATTGTTTTATACAGCGCGTCGGCATATCGTTTAACCCGGTCATCTTCAACCGGGCTTAGCACGGTATTAAATAACCTTGGTATTAAGTATTCGGCATTTGGACAGAGGTCGTTTTCGTAATTAATCTTTCCCTCGTAGTGTGGGCAAAAAGTTGGGCATCGTTTGGTATACGCCCTGGGCTCATTGAAAAGCGGATAACGGTATACCGGACTGGGTGTCAGACTAAAGGCCCCATAGGGCATAAAAGAAGGCAGAAAATAGTCCCCGCCATTTTCCCGTAATACCTTCATTAGCTCCTTATATTCTATACCATATTCGTCACCTTTATAAATGGCCGACCAAATATGATAAGAAGGCCAATTTTCACCTGGTATTTTTTGGGGTATAAGCCAAGCGCAATCTTTTACAGCCTGATTATAAAGTTGTGCAAGTTGATAATCCTGGCGAACATATTCTTTAGCGTATGGCCATTGGGCGATGGCAATGCCTGCTATAAGGCCGGACATCGCGTAATTCCACGTAAGGCGGGCCGGAATGCGACCGAAGCCCTTGTCTTTAGATTTTTCAGTAAAATCATCCGAATTTATGAGAAGAAATCCACCCTGACCGGTACTTAATTGTTTTCGGTGATTAAAACTGAAAGCGGAAAAATCACCAAAAAGACCGGCATACTTCCCATTTCTTGTGGAGAATAAGGCATGCGCGCAATCTTCAATAACAGGTAGATTATTCTCGCGTGCAATGGCAAGAATTTCTTCCATATTACAAATATTACCAAAGAGATGTGTGCATATTATTGCTTTGGTTCTGGGTGTAATTCGACTCCGAATAGACTGGGGAGTAATATTAAATGTCTTGGAATCGATATCGGCAAATATCGGAACGGCGTTCTGATACATTACCGCCATTCCGGCAAAAACTACGATCGGGTCGACAATCACTTCATCACCCGGACCAACGCCTATTGTTTGGAGTGCAATATGAAGCGCGCCCATGCAACTATTGGTGGCGATAATCCGCTTAGCTGGATAATCTTTAGAGACCATTTCGATGAAATCATTAACAATTTTCTCTGAGACGCTATCTTGATTATTATCTAACCAGCGCTTAAGTTCTTCAAATTCTCTATTAGAATAACGACGCGTTGTCATGCCAGCCCTTTCTATAAATATGTTACATCAACCGCCTTATTTGTAGCGACAGACTTCTCTATGGCTTTAATCAGCGCAAAATTTTTTTTTGCCTCATTGAAGGAATTACGAGGTTGTTTATCCCGTTCAATTGCCTGAATCATATTTTCGAACTGAAGAAGCAAATCTATTTTTTCCTGAGTTACTTTTATTTCGGTCGTTTCAAGACGTTCTTCTTTTTGTAAATACAAGAACTGATCAATAATGCTGCCATTTTTGCCCCATATTTCCAACGAAAAGTTATCAGGTCGTTTTGCTGCTGATGAAGTAACCATCTCTCCAATCGCACCTAAAGAATATTCAAATTGTATATTAAATGTATCGTAAATAAATTCCTGACCTAATTCCGTGCCAGTGGCCAGAGTAAACACTCGTTTAATATCTCCCCCTATCCACTGAAGCAGGTCTATAGTATGAATAGCGCCTCCATGTAACCAGGGTAACACCCCGGTCGGATAATTAAGAACCCACGGTTTCTCCCGGTTCTGTACAGACTGCATTACATTGACAATATATGTGCCTCTAATATATTGCAATGCCCCCAGTAAATTATCTTTAGCATAGTCATACGGAATAGAGTATTGTTCGCGGAATCGGCAATTCATACCCACCTGAAGTATTTGCCGGGTATTTTTAATGGTTTTTTCTATCTCTTGAAATTCGTCAATGGTGTACGCTAAAGGTTTTTCGCAAAATACATCTTTCCCGTAACGCAAAGATTCTATGGTTTGTTGAGCGTGGAGTTGATTCGGTGTACAAATAAATACAATATCAATCTCTTTATCTTGAAGGGGTTCTGTATAATTCCCCGTGACTTTCCGGAAACGAAATTCATTCTGGAATTCCATACCTTTTTGATGATTAGGCGAAGAGACAACAAGTGTATGAAATTGCGCCAAGGGAGAATTCCTGAGCGCTAAGCAGTGTTTCCGTGCCATATAGCCGGAGCCGACCATGCAAATGTTATATTGTTTCATAAAAATAATTTTAGCGGTTTCTGTGACACCGCGCTTGTTCAGAGATTGTTTTCATTAAGTCTATGACAAAATTACCGTTACCTGATAATAAATTAACCAATTGTAAAAATAATGTTCCCGTTCCTTGAGAATGATTTTTATATTGCTGGATATCGGCAGGCGTACAATTTTGAATGGGGGATTTCATTTTTAACTTGGTATATGATTCTGCCGAACACGAATTCAAGGCAATATGTATCGGATGAAAATTGAATATCTTTAGCCCAACTTGGTTGTATTTTCGGTCGTTAATATTCCAGGAGCGTTCAGGGTTAAATAATTCTAAATCATCTTCCCAGAAGAAAGGGACGCGGAATAGGGGGGCTATAGTATTGCCCAGCGGTAAATAATGATAAGTGATATTCGGAGTGTACGGTAGGAATAGCGAAACATCTATTTTGATTCCGAAATCCCGAACCGTCTTCCTTAAAAAGTTTGAATTCTGGTATAACCCATGGGTTCTCATGCTAATAGCATCAGGGACTATATTTTTAATATGTGACATTATTTCGTCCTCGGTTTTGCCATGAGTTGAACCCGGGTAAAAATTGGGATGTATTCCTAACTCAAAAAGTTCCGGGTGTAAGCGTAACCGGCTAATAGCATCTGACTTATGAGTTACAAACCAGGTGGTTTTGACCCGGTTGGCGATCAGGACGGAAGCCACCTCATCAATGACAAAATCCGGAGCCCAATCAATGTCAAATGTTAATAAAAACATATCCTGCAATTTGTTATGGCTTTGCTCTGATAACATAATAAAACTCTTATAACAATCTGGTTCTGACAGGCGCCTTCTTTGCAATCACTGTAATACCGCTGTCCCCGATATTAAAATGTATCGGCTTAAGGAATAATTCGTTAAGCCAACCTTTGACTTCATCCGGCGTCTGCCGGTGGGCGTAAAAAGGACGGTACCAGTCAAAGTTCACATTATTATTCTCATCAAAGTTTAACGCCTCATTCCAGTAAAACTTCATCATATACCAGTATAAAAATCGTTGGAGGTCATAGTTACCTTTAGGTATCTCTAACAGAGATATATCTTCAGGGACTTTTATCTTTATCTTCTGCCGGCTGAGTTGTTTCGCCAGGAGCGTTAACGGTTCCAGCGCTTTCCAGGATTCTTCGTTTGACAGGTGAGCAATCCGCCTCCTGATTTCATCGTCCACAAACTCCCTTACCGGTCCTTTTTTTCGGTAGACATAAAACATCACATAGCCGCCGGCCTTAACCTTCCGGGTAATGGAGACGAGCGCTTTCCTGGTATCAGGCGTATGATGTAATACGCCGTCGGATATTACAATATCAAATGTATTATCTTCAAAAGGCAGGCTGAATATATCAGCCTGAACCAGGAACAGCGGCAGTGTGCCGTTCCAGTGTTTATAGGCCGCATCGACGGATTTGCTTATGTCAAACCCGACGATTGCCCTGGCATATCGCCCGAAATGGTTTTCGTTCTGACCGCTGCCGATACCCGCATCCAGCACCAATTTACCGGTAAAGAACCTTTCAACCTCTTTGGAAGACTTGAACCCGAACCGGTCCCTGAAAAACCGGCCCATCAGGTCAATATGCTTAGGTTTAAATCCCTAATTGTCTCGTGTCCATTTAAAGCCGAAAGTATCCATTACCTGCTTATTTTTATCCCCAATGTATTTCTCTCTAACAAAACGGGGGATGTTATTAACTACAGGATAACGTGTATTACATTTCTGGCAAACTAATTTTTCTGAATAAAATGTTAATCTCAATTTGCAATACGGGCAAAGCAATATAATTGGCCAATTCATACTTTTCCCTTTATCGAGCAAGGGTTACCCCATGCCTTAGAATTTGATGGAATATTCCTATCGACAAAACTATTAGCGCCTATTATACAGCCATCGCCTATTACAACTCCTTTGATTATTACTGTATTCGGACCTATATAACATCTATTCCCGATGGTAACAGGGCCTTTTTCATAATCATCTTTACCGCCGGATAATGCCCACTTTACAGAATCGTGAGTGTATATTTGAACGCCGGCTGATATACTACAATAAGCGCCTATTTTTAATCCACCGGACCCATCAAGCACAGTAAAAGGTCCTATCCATGTTTTTTGCCCCACCTTTATATCGCCAATAATTAACGAGCTATCATAAACACTTGCGCCTTTGCCAAATCCAAGATATTTTGCCCGTTCCCATCTATCAAAAAGTTCATCACTAAACGGTAGACTTCTATTCCACTCCTGTTTTATATTATCTCTTAAAAGCCTGTGCAATTTAGAAAGCAGATGATATATTACTAAATCTTTTGGTTTAGTAGATTTTAGTTTCATATTATAAATCTCCTCAACCACCATTCAAAATTTAATAGGGACCAGATAAACAGCCGCCGGTTCTGCTGGCCGGCTAAATGTTCATCTATAAGATTTAATACAGATTTTCTGTCCAGATAGTTATAAATCTTCGCGTCTTCATTATACAGCGCCTTGCGTACATAGTCTATGCTCTCCCCTTTGAACCAGGAAGCATCCGGCGCGGAAAAACCCTGTTTTTCCCGTTCCGTAACTTCCGAAGGAATATACCGTCCCATTACTTTCCGCAATAATAACTTACCATCCCGCGCCTTTTCATAATATTTAGACGTTTTTGACCCGGGTTCGTTTTCATTAATGCGCACTACTTCAGCCAGATTGCCGAGTTTAAATTTGACCGGCAATTTCATCGCAAAATCCACCAGGTCATTATCCAGAAAAGGTACTCTGGTTTCTAAACTATGGGCCATACTGAGTTTGTCTTCCACCACCAGGAGACCGTGCAAAAATGTTTTCGCTTCAAAATAAAGCGAATGATTAATATAATCTTCCGGCTTGGTTAATTTCTCGGCGTGTTCATAAAAAACATTACGAAAAATATCGCGCGTCCAGATGTGTTTTACCTGCCCCCAGACCGGTTTAAAAACTTCGTGGATAACCGCATTGGGGATTAATCTCTGCCAGAAGAGATAATATTTATCAATGTAATGTTCAAAATCGTCATTGACTACGGCCCGGTAATAACGCCAGGGATAGCCGCCGAAAAGTTCGTCGCCGCCGGCGCCGGAAAGTACGACCTTGACAAACTTGGAAGCCAGTTGCGCAATATAGAAATTGGGATAACTCTGACCGACCCGCGGTTCTTCCAGATGCCAGGCAAATTTAGGCAAAATCCGTTCCATATCACCGGCCTTTAGAACCATCTCGTAATGCTCGGTTTTGAACAGATAAGACATATATTCGGCTTTTTGGCGTTCGTCAAACCCCATTTCCAGACCGGAAGCCGAGTGAAGGTCAAATCCGCAGGTAAAAGTCCTGATATACGGTAATTGCCTGGCGGCTATCGCCGTAATAGAACCGGAATCCATTCCGCCGCTTAAATATGAAGCGACGTCCACGTCGCTAACCAGCTGCCGGTTTACCGCCTGACGGAAAAGACGGTCCAGTTCTTCTAAATATTCTTTCTCGGAAACAGGTTTATCAGGCTCCCTGAAATTGAAATCCCAGTATTGATGTAATTCTAAATTGCTCGTTGTTTTGCCCAATATTAACTTACCCCAGTGGCCGGCCGGGAAAATATGGATGCCTTTTAAAAGCGTCCTATCGGTAAAGATATTCTGGAAGGTAAAATACTCCAGCAGGGCTTCCAAGTCAATCTCTCTTTTTACCGCGGGATGGGTCAAAATGGCCTTCTGCTCCGAGGCAAAGATAAAGACATTTCCCTGTAAGATGTAATAAAGCGGTTTTATGCCGTAGCGGTCCCGGGCGAGAAATAATTCCTGCCGGGCTTTATCCCAGATGGCAAAAGCAAACATTCCGTTAAAACGACTGACACACTCCGGTCCCCACTGAATATATGAATTCAGGACTACTTCAGAATCGGTCTTTGACCTGAACCTGTGACCGAGGGTTTCCAATTCAGCCCGCAGTTCCCGGAAGTTATAAACCTCGCCATTATAGGTTATGGCGAACTGTTTATCCGGGCTAATCATCGGTTGTTTACCGGCCGGGGAAAGGTCAATAATAGCCAGACGGCGATGCCCTAATCCGATAAAATTATCGGTATAAAATCCCTCACCATCCGGCCCCCGATGCGCGATGGCATCGGTCATCTTGCGGAGCAAGTCCGGAGAAACAGGTTCACCATTCAGATTAAAAATTCCTGCAATACCGCACATAATATTATTTTAGCAACTTTATTAAACTGTTAATTATTTTATTCTGCTCTTTTCCAGTCATGGTCTGGTACAATGGCAAAGTTAAGGTTTGTTTGTCCGCCCGGCAGGCATTAGGATAATCGGCCGGGTTTAACCCATATTTTTTTCTGTAATAATCCAGAGTTACCACCGCATGGGTGCCCTGGCGAGTAGCAATACCATCCGCCGCAAGCCGTCGGGCGATTTCATCGCGCCGGCAAGGACTATTATCCTTTATCAATAATACATAAGATTGGTAAGTATGCCGGTATCCCCCTGGGGGAATCGGTAAGATAATATTTTTTAGCCCGGATAGAGATTGATTATACCGTTCGGCTAACTGGATTCTTTTCTTCAGAATCGCATCCAGTCTTTTCATCTGTTCTATGCCGATCGCGGCCTGAATGTCCGTCATCCGGTAATTATACCCAAGTGTTTTGTATTCGGGTAAAGCAAACGCGCCTTTTTTGTGCCGGGTCAGATCCGATAACTCTGCCCCATGGTCTCTTAAAGCACGGCAAATGTTCTTTATTTTCAGGTCGTTGGTTACAATCATTCCGCCTTCGCCGGTAGTAATCGCTTTACGCGGATGAAAACTAAAACAACCGGCTGCGCCAAAAGTTCCGATATGTTTACGGTGATATTCTGTTCCCACGGCGCAGGCGGCATCTTCTACTATCTTCAAACGATAACGACGGCTTATTTTTCTGATAGAATTCATATCGGCGCTCAAACCAAAAAGATGAACCGGGATAATGGCCTTGGTTTTCCCGTTTAAAGAACGCGCCCGATTTTGCAAATACCGATTTAATTGATCAATATCAATATTAAATGTGGATAGGTTAATATCAATAAATACCGGCCGGGCGTTAAGGTATTCAACCACGTTGGCCGTGGCAATAAAGGTAAAAGCCGGCACAATTACTTCATCTCCGGGCTGTATGCTGGTCGCTCTCAGAGCTAAATGCAACGCCGTCGTACAAGAGGTTGCGGCGATGGCATACCGGGCGCCGGTATAATTAGCGAAGCGTTTTTCAAATTCGGCTACTTTTGGTCCCTGAACAACCCAGCCGCTATCCAGCACCTCAGCCACCGCTTTTTTTTCAGCCGTTCCAAAAATTGGTTTAATAATTGGAATTTTATTCATTATTTTTTCTCTATTTTATGACGAAACCGATTTGAGTTTCGTCTGGCGCCATTCAATTAATTTTTTTAAACCCTGACGTAAATTGGTTTCTGCCTTAAAACCTAATTTTTCTCTGGCTTTTTGCGTAGAACCAATCCGGTGCGTGACAAAAGTCTGCCCCTGCGGTTCGTATTTGGGTTCTAATTTTGAACCGGTTAATTCTAATAATAAATATGTAATTTCTTTGATCGTTGTTTTAGTCCCCATTCCGACGTTGAAAAATTCATCCACCGCCTCACTTTTCAGGGCGCAGATATTGGCCCGGGCCGCGTCTTCCACGTAAATAAAATCATAGGATTGCAAACCGTCCCCGTAAATCACCGGCGGCTGGCCGGCATCAATCCGGTCCAGAATTTTCATTATCACCGCAATATACGCCCCTTTGTAATCCTGGCGGGGACCATAGACATTCATATAGCGCAACCCAACATAGTTTAATTTATACATTTCGTAAAACGCCCGGAATAATTGCTCGCCGGCTATTTTAGTTGCTCCGTAAAGCGTCCGGTTGTTAAACGGATGGTCTTCGGTCATCGGGATTTCAACCGCATTGCCATAGACCGAGGCGGAAGATGAATAAACCACCCGCTTGATGCCCGCATCCCGGCAGGCTTCCATCACATTATAAGTACCGATAATATTATTAAAGACCGCCTCACGCGGCCGTTCGACACATTCCAAAAGCCAGGAAGCGGCCAGATGAAAAACATAATCTTGCCCGACCAGAACGCGCCTTAAATCTTCTGTCTTCTGAATATCGCCTTCCACTATCTTGACGCGGGAGTCTTGGACGGACTCCTGCAGGTTTTCCCGGCAGCCGCGGATAAAATTCTCAAAAACGATAATTTCCTGAACCGGCTCGCGCGCCAGAAGGTCAACCAGATGCGAACCGATCAACCCGCCCCCGCCGATAACGGTTATTTTGGAATTTTTAATGTTATTCATATTTTCAACCTAATTTATCGGATAATAAACGGATTAAATTTATATAATTTCCTTTCACTTTTTCATCTAATTTTTCATCGGTCAGCAAGGTTAAAACTTTTTCGGGCGGAATTTTATTTTTTTCATTTTTTAAAGATTTCTCATCAGATTCTCCGCAACATAATGCTTCCGGCAACCGAAACCCTTCAAATGAGATTTTAACCAAACCGGCCAGTTCACCTTCACCTTTAATGACAAATCGCCGGATCCCTTTCCGGTATTCAGCCAGCATTACTTCTTGAATCTGTTGTTTCATCTGTTTAAGCGTCTCGATAGTCCGCAGGGTAAACCGGTAAGACTTTTTCGCCTTTTCCGTCAGCCCTTTAGGAGTAAGAAAATACTGTATTTTACGCGCGGTCAGTTGCTGTAATTTAACGTACCCTTTA
>CAKKQI010000066.1 GCA_919901895.1 Candidatus Brocadiaceae bacterium
AGGAACGCATATACGGCTTGCGATAGCCGCCGCTGCCGTCAATCAAATATTCACCCTTCATATGAACACCATCAAAGGCATCCGGCGCGGTCCCGTGAACCACACAATCAATATCATCAAGGGTCAATTCGCAAGAATCAAGAGCCATTCTGGTGGCGCCAAAAGCCAGTTCTTTCGGAGTTTCCAGGGCCCGCCGGACAAAAGTAGTCATTCCCGCACCGACTACAGCAACTTTTCTCATATTAATTTTACCCCATTATAATTATTTGGCTAAACTGAATGGTCATGAAAAATATCTATTAGATCCTTAGTTATGGCGCCTTACCTCAGGATAAAAGAATGGCAATATTGCCATTCTTTTATTTATTACTCAGGATTACTACGGCGCCGGTGGTTGTCGGAATTCCCCGCCACGAATGAACCAGGGCGGTTTTAACATTCGGGCGTTGAATTCGCCCGGCTTCGTTGCGTAATTGGAGAACGGCCGCTACGGTCCGATATAATCCGTTGGCTTCTAAAAAATTACCCATCCCTAAGCTTCCGCCGGAAATATTAACCGGAAGCGTTCCTTTAGGCGCAGTCGCTCCGCTGACAGTCAATTTCCCGGCTTCACCTTTTTTACAAAGCCCTAACGATTCCAGATGTTGTAATTCTTTATAGGCATAAGTATCGTCTATTTCAAAAATATCAATCTCTTTAGCCGGATGTTTTATCCCGGCCATTTTATAGGCCTGTTCCGCGGCCAGACGGGTATAGACTGCTTCCGTCCAACTATGAGTCTCAAGCCATGAGGTTTCCGAATTCCAGCCGACGCCTTTAATCCAGATCGGTTTAATCTGCGGATTTAATTTCTTTAATTTTTCTTCAGAAACTATAACCAGCACCACTGACCCATCGGCATACTGGCTCATCTGAAGAGCCGTTAACGGGGAGGCAACTTTTTCCGAATCTATTACTTCTTTGGTATCTATTTTAGCGCCGTAAACCCCCAACATATTATGTAAGGCATTAGCCCGGTTCTTAACCACCACGGCCGCGCATTGTTCCAGCGTATTACCGCTTTCATTAAGATAGTAGTTCATCTCCAACCCGGCCACGTAATGCGGGGTAAGTTTAAACGGACGATTAAAAATCGGGTCCAGGGCAAAAGTAAGAACTTCATCATGATTGACGATATTGGATGCCTTAGAATGGACTTCAACCACAGCGATATCAAAAAGTCCGGTAAGAACCTGCAGATAAGCGGCGATTAATCCCTGCAGGCCGTCTCCGCTAATGGTATGCACTGATTTCAACGGAGCGCCTAACTGGTCCGGAACATACTCATCAAAAATACTGGTTCCTTCGTTAAAATCCTCAGAACAGCAGGTAAAAGATTGGATATCACGCGGGTGAACTCCGGCCTCATCATAGGCCTTGAGGGCGGCTTCGTAAGTTAATTCCCGATAAGATAATTCCGGCGTAGCCACCCGGGGAATGGCATACCCGACTCCAAGAATCGCAACTTTTTTTCCGGTCATAATTGGCTCCAACTATTTGGTTACACTGATTTTTATCAGAAAAGATTCCAGTGATTAAAACATCAGACGTTTTATCTGATAGGTTCTATGTGGTCTATGTTTTCTTTGGCTATTATTTATCTTCGTAATTCTTATTCTCCTTATCCTTTATTTCTTTACTACGTTTTCAATCTTTTGCATTTCTATCTTTCGAGGTAAATCCAGTTCCAAATCAATAATACTCCGTCAATGTCTATATCTACATTCACCACATCCATCATCCACCCCGGCGGTCTCAGACCGGTCCAGCCAGGTAAATCTTCCCAGAGTCTGACTACTAATTCCCCTCCTGCCACACTTACGACACTTTCGGATTGGTCCTCACCATCAGTCTCGTCATATTCTATTGCTTTAGAATCAACCGCCCAGATGCCGTCGTCGTCCAAAACATTCCAATAGTGGCCCGGGCTTACCCGGTCAGGTTCTAATTCCACATCATCGCCGACCGGAGCATTAAAATATTCTTGATTTGGTTTTGGTTTGGCGCCCTGATTGGTAATTTTCCAACCGGCGCCATAACTGTAAATTTCCAAATCAACGTCATCGTCTGTTCCCTGTAACAGCAACCCGGCCGTATAAACATGGGCATAGACCCGCGGGTGTTGGGGAACATAAACTTTTTTGTTCATATCATCTGGTTTACCGGCGGCTGAAATCAGCCCGATGGTAGACGGAATATTACTTTTTATCTTGTTTCTTATCCGGA
>CAKKQI010000067.1 GCA_919901895.1 Candidatus Brocadiaceae bacterium
GAGTTTACCGCTGATAAAACTGCGGCCTTCCTGATAAATCTGGGCGCCGAATCCATTAAAAGCCATGAACATCAGGAATTCTACCACTGCAGCCGGTTCCAGGATGACAGTATACTGGCCGGCCGGCAGGCTAACCGGGTCTTTGCTTTTGAGCGCTTTGTCGGCGGCCTGTTGAGCTATCCGGAGCGGATTAAGCGCCGAAACGTCTTTATTAACCTCACCGGCCCAACCGGTGCTATTTGGACCAATGGCGGTCATAGTAAATTCAGCTTCGGTGATCCGGTGGTAGTTGAATAGTTTTTTGGAATTGGCGATTACGATAACATTGGCGCGATTGGCGAAAATACCGGAGGCATTTAAACTATGCTGGGCGCATTCACGAACTGCGTCTTTAATTGTTTCGCTTCGTTCGCGCGGTGAAACTTGAGTCGTTCGTTCTACATAAGTATTCAGTTCTTCGTATGACTGCCTGGTTACCAGCGGTAGGGTCTGCGGGTCCTTTTTTTGATTTTTAGCTAAAATTAATGCTTCCTGCAAAGCGCGTTTCAGGGAATCATCATCGGTCTGGTTAAAACTTACCTGGGCGGTCCGCCCGTTTTTGATGACCCGGATGGTTATGTCTATTAGTTCATTTTCATGCACATTCTGGGTAATCACATTGTTGGCGTAACGCGTTAATGATTGGGTGGCGTTATTAATAATCGCTTCGGTCTGGTCCGCCCGGGAGTAAAGAAAAATCCTTTCGGTAATCTGGCGGGCCGATTCTTGGGTCAACATCTTTAACAACTCCTTCAATGAGCAGATAATTTACGTAGTTGGACTACGTAAATTATAGACCCACGATAAATATTGGGGGCGTCTGCGAATTGAATCCCGCCGTATGGCGGGATTATCGTATCATCTCCTAAATTTAACCTGATTAAATTCTAGGGTAATAGAAAAATTTATTATACCAGTTGCGCCGTTGCATTTCAAATAATTTCGTAAGAAATGCCTTGACTTAGAATGTTCCGTATAGTATATAGATAGTATGCCTGAAGAAAAAATAGAAGTCATTGATTTAACCAACATTATCCTGCCGCCCGGACTGATTAACAAAATCCCGGTAGAATTAATCGGCCAATATCAATTTATTCCGGTTGCGCTGAAGGAGAATACCTTAACGGTTGTTTTCGGCGAGATACCGGACGAGAAAGTTCTCAACGAGTTAAAAAGGGCTCTTAATTACGAGATTAAATTTATTTTGGCATCTAAAAAAGACATCAAACAGCATCTCAAACGATTGGTTCCCGGCGTAACAGAAATCCCATCCAAATCTTTGTTTTTAAGAAATGTTTCCGAATCCCTGCAAATAACTAGGTCTCAGATATTAAAATACAAAAATCTAGTCAAGAATTTAACTTCAACCCAGAAGAAATTAAACTACGTCATCATCGGCAGCCTTACATTTATTGTTGTGTTTTCCACGACAATTTTTATTTTATTTAATTTTCGTAACAGGGGTGATAACAAAATAGAACCGCCGAAAGAGAAGAAAATCGCGCTTCTGGGAAAAAATGCCGTAGTGAAAACAATGGAGGAGATGACGAAGCAAAAAAATGCCGCTAAAAATGCCCGGTTTATATATGAGCAGAATAATAAAGCCGTGGTGCTGATCTATACTTATGATTCGGATGGGGCGCCATTGCTGCAAGGCAGCGGGTTTATCGTGCGCAAAGACGGGGCGATTGTTACCAATTTTCATGTCATCAGAGGCGCTCATTCCATCGAAATTATTACGAATATCAGTCCGACTGAAAAAGATAAGATTAAACTTAAGGTGGAAGGGATTATTTTTGTTGATAAGGAAAACGACCTGGCGATCTTAAAAGCCAGAGGTCAAGACTTGCCCTGTGTGAGATTGGGCGATTCCAACGAGGTCAACCCGGGAGAAAAAGTATTTATTATCGGCAGTCCTTTGCAGGCTCGGCTGTTAGCCGAAGAAATAGATACGATGAATACTATTACCGAAGGGCTGATCAGCAATACGAGAAAGAATAAGATCCAGATTAGCGCCCAGATTTCTCCGGGCAGCAGCGGCGGTCCTGTTTTTAATGCCAAAGGTGAAGTAATCGGAGTGGCGACCATGCTTATTCGCGCTGAACTTGAAGCCCAGAATATCAACTTTGCGATGCCGACAAATCTTGTCAGTGACAAAATATCGGAAACAACTTTTACGCCGGTTAGCAAATTTGATTTGAAATAAAACTTCCGGCTGTTCTTTAATGCAATAATCTTAAATAATAAAAAGTTAATGTTGAAGAGAACGGGTTTAGATGTTATAATTTATCAGGGATAGAGGACAGGAGGTTAAAAAAAATGCATCTAAAAATTATCTTAGAACTCAGCGAAGAAGGCGGATATACGGCCATCGTGCCGGTCCTTCCCGGATGTATCAGTGAGGGCAATACCAGGGAAGAAGCGATAAAAAATATTCGAGAAGCGATTGAACTCTATCTGGAACCAGCCGAAGACGACTCTATTTTTTCTTCTAATGCTGAGCAAATCGAAATTACCGTATGAGTAAAGTCCCCAGTGTTAATTACCCGCAGGTTATTAACGCTTTCCGTCGAGATGGCTGGATAGTAATCCGTCAAAAAGGTAGTCACATTAGATTGCAAAAACGTCTTCCTAACGAAATACTGAAAATTATTGTTCCGGCTCACCGTCCAATTAAAAGATCAACTCTGTCGCATATATTGAAACAAACACGTTTATCTGTAGAAAGATTTATTGAATTATTATAAGGGAAGCCCTTATTCAGATATCCCCTGATGTCTTATTTAACTCTTTAGTGATGATTGCCTATAATGGCTATGTAGTTATGATCTGATGGTGATACTGGCAGACGGCAACGATAATTTTTAGAGAATCATCAATCTTTGCCGGGTGCGGACAAGCCGTTCAGATGCGCCTCAATACAATATGGTAATCCTTCCAGACTATATCCGCCTTCTAAGACCGAAACAATCCGGCTGGCTCCGATCGCAGCGGGGCCGTCGCAGCATTCATCCGCCAATTTTTTGACCAATTCGGTTAAGGTCTGAAAGTCAGCCGCTTCCAGCCCTAACCCGCCCAAGGGGTCGTTTTTATAACCGTCAAATCCGGCGGAAATCAAAATGAAATCAGGCGTAAATTTTTGCTTTATTTTTAACAGGGCCGCCTCAAATTTCTTTAAATATTCATTGCGGGTAATATCGGGCGCCAGCGGGATATTAAGCGTAAATCCTTCGCCTTGGTCCAGCCCGGTTTCTTCCGCCGCGCCGGTCCCGGGATAATAGGGAAACCGGTGCATCGAAAAATAAAAAACCGTGGGGTCGTCATAAAAAACCGCTTGGGTTCCGTTGCCGTGGTGCAAGTCCCAGTCAATAATCAGGATTTTTCCCACCTGGTATTTTTTCTGGAGATAACGCGCTCCGATGGCCACATTGTTGAAAAGGCAAAATCCCATTCCCTGATCGGGCAAGGCGTGATGACCGGGCGGACGAACCAGGCATAAGGCATTGGTATTTTTACCGGCGTTGATAACCGCATCAATCGCATTTAAAACTCCGCCCACGGCATAACGAGCCACCTGATACGAATCAGGCGAAACTACCGTATCGCTGTCTAAATACCCGCTTCCGCCCCGCCAAAGCGGGGCGGTCTGAAGCGATATTTTTTCTACGGTTTTAATATACTCCGGCGGATGAACCAGCGAAATCTCTTTTACCTCGGCTAATCTGGGTGATAAAAGATGGTCTTGTTTCCAGAATTTAGTTTTTTTAAGATGGGCTACAATGCTGACTAAACGTTCGGCTGTTTCCGGATGCGTTCCGGTATCATGCTTGAGATAAATATCATCATAAACCAGGTAGGTCATAATTTTTTTATAAAAAAATTATTTATTAAAATTATATTGCATTATATAATATAACCTGTAAAAATTAAATAAAATGTTACCGACAAACCGGAGGTGTAAAATGACTGAAACAAATCTCGTTGACGCGGCTGGTGCCGTTATCCCCGCAGCTAAGTTAGAAGAATTTGTCAAAAAAGTCTTCCGGGTGGTTGGCGTATCTGAAAAAGACGCGCAGATTACGGCGCGGGTTTTGGTGCAGGCCGACTGGCGCGGAATTGAATCGCACGGCGTGGCCCGGCTGAGCCGTTATATCACCGGCATCCAGAATGGACTGATCAATCCCAAAACAAAATTAAAACTGGTTAAAGAAACTAAAGCCACGGCCTTTTTTGATGCCGCTAACGGACTCGGACAGGTGGCGGGCCATCAGGCAATGAATTATTGTATTAAAAAAGCAAAAAAATCAGGTGCGGCCTGGGTTGCGGTCCGCAATAGTAACCATTACGGTATCGCCGGCTATTATTCTATGTTAGCCCTGAAACATAATATGATCGGTATCAGTATGACCAATTCTCGTCCGCTTTGTGTTCCTACCTATAGTCGGGAAGCCATCATCGGGACTAATCCCATCAGTGTCGCGGCGCCGGCTGACCGGGAACAACCTTTTGTGCTGGATATGGCTACTTCGGTGGTGCCGATCGGCAAAATAGAAGTAGCCAAACGGAAAGGCGCTTCTATTCCGCTGGGCTGGGCGGTCGATAAAACCGGTCAACCAACGACTGACCCGGCGGCCGTGCTGGAAGGCGGCGGTGTTTTGCCACTGGGCGGAACCGCTGAATTCAGCGGTTATAAGGGATACGGTCTTTCCGTGATGATTGATATCCTCTGCGGCGTCCTGACCGGCGCTTCGTTTCTTTCGCTGGTAGAAAAACCGGTTGACGGGAAACCGGCCCCAGCCAATCTCGGCCATTTTTTCGGGGCCATTAACATTAAATCGTTCCGTCCGTTAAAAGAATTTAAAAAAACAATGGACTTGTTTATTAATATTTTAAAAAATTCCGCCAAAGCCGAAGGATGTAACCGTATTTTTATCGCCGGTGAAAAAGAATTTGAGATGGAAGAAAGCCGCCGCAAAAACGGTATCCCTTTAGACGAAAAAACCGTGAGTAGTCTGAAAGATATCAGAAATAAACTAGGCATTAAATTTCTGGAATTCTAATAATTTTTTACTTGATTTTACTTATCCGTAGTGTTACGGTATTATTATGTCAGATGGATTAAAAAAGATTGTCAAATGCACTGCTTGTCCGGCGCAATATAATGTAGCGCAGTTTGCTCCGGGAACCAAATTTAAATGCCAGAAATGCGGGGCAGTCAATATAGTGCCGGTCCCTAGTCCTCCACCGGTTGTTCCGGTTTTCCAGCCCAAACCGATTCCGCCTAGCGGGACGGCGCCGCAACGAAGACCGTCCACTCCGCCGGTTCAAATACCGGCGCCAGCCAGTCCCGATAAAATCGGGGCCAGCCAACCGACCGCGATAAAAAAAATAACCTCTTCGCCGGCGGTCCAGCCGGGCATTAAAAAACCATTGAGTGCAATGGCCGGCCGCCCCGCGTTAAAAAAAACAACCGCCCTGCCTCTTAGACGGAACGATTTCAAAACTTCAAAATCCTTGCGTAAGCCGGTACCGGATAAAACCGATGACATCGGTGAAGATAATGGCCTTATTATTATTGACGAAAAGAAAAAAAGTAAAAAGAAACTATTCTTAATTATCGGAATTACCGGTGGAGTAATTATCATAACTGTTATTATGGCGCTTCTGGGCGTTTTTAGCGGAAAGGTTGATAAAGATTCTGATGAAGAAAAACCCAGGTCCAAAAAAAAGAGTAAGAAAGAAGAAATAAAAACAGAAGAGCTTTCTTCTAAGGGAGAGAAAAAGTTAAAATCTCTGGAAAATTGGAAGCCGGTCGAGGCCGACTTTAAAAAAGAGGTTAGCCAATTATTGAAACAACTGGAAAACCCGGCTTCGGCGGAAGAAGGACTCAAGATAAAAAAGAGACTGTTGTTGGAACTCGGCAAAAAATGTATGCCGGCTATTATAGAATGTTTTACTGAGAAAGATGAATCTATTGGCACGATGGCTCAGTTTGTTTTGGAGAAATGGCTGGTAAAACAGGAGTTTAGCAGCCCATCCCCCGGAACGCCTAAACCACCCACTTTTGCCGAACAGGAAAAAGACTGGAAACTCTGGTGGTTAAATAATGTTGAAGAAGGGGCTAAATTTAGTTTTCCCGAAAGCGCTTTTAAAGACATAGAAGACGTTTCCTCTCAACGATCACCTCCAGGTTTGTCAAAACTCGTTAAAGATTTTCCATTTAACGAAAACCTTAAACCGGAGGTGGAACTAATTCTTAAGGAACTGGGCAAACAAACAAACCGTGAAGAAAAAAAAGCAAGTACTGAAAAACTAAAAAACCTGGGCGAAAAAGAAGTTATTCCTATTTTAATTACGATAATTCTTAATCACGAAAATGAACAGATGGCTTTCGCCGCCGAGTCTACTTTGAGAGAGATCGCCCAGTGGCAAGAAGCGCCGATGATTGGGCTTATCCTATCGGCGGAAGAACGCCAAAGAGTCTGCGCCGAGTGGCAGCGTTGGTGGATTGATAATAAAGAAAAATAACTTCTCTGTCTGTTTGCCTGAAACAGGCCTGTCGGAAGGCAGATTAGTGATTCTGCTCGAGTGAAAATAATCATTGCCCCTAATGCTTTCAAGGAATGCCTCCCGGCTGAAAAAGTTGCTTTAGCCGTAGCCAGAGGTCTCCGCCGGATATTTCCTTTAGTTCGTTTCCACTCACGACCGGCCGTTCAACTGGAACAAATTCCAATCAGTGACGGCGGTGACGGTTTCCTTTCTATCTTAACCGCTCTTACCAGAGGTCAAGTATTCTCTAAAAAAGTTTGCGGGCCGTTAGGCGCTAAAAGGCATTACGCCCAATTTGGTTTTTTGGGAAAAAATTGCGCTTCTGGATTTGTTAAAGGCCGAACGGCCGTTATTGAAATAGCTGAAGCGGCCGGATTAAGATTGTTTCCGCCTGCCCAGCGGAAACCATTGTTAACTCATACTTATGGGATCGGCGAGTTAATCAAATCCGCCCTGGACAAAAAAACAACCCGGATTATTGTGGGATTAGGCGGCAGCGTTACGGCGGACGGCGGATGCGGAATGGCCTGCGCCCTGGGAGTTAAATTTTTAGACCGGAACGGAAAATCTTTTGTGCCGACCGGCGGTTCATTGCATCAGATCGACCGTTTTGATCTAAGCAATTTAGACCGGCGGGTAAAAAAAGTGCAAATCATCGGCGCCTGCGATGTGACCAATCCGCTTTTAGGCCCGCACGGCGCCGCCCGGACTTTTGGCCCGCAAAAAGGCGCCTCTCCCGAAGAAGTAAAAATTCTGGAAAATAACCTGAGGCATCTGGCTCAAATTATCAGGCGAGAATTAGGAATTAATGTTTCCGGATTGAAGGGCGGCGGCTCGGCCGGTGGATTAGCCGCCGGGTTGTCGGCTTTTTTAAATGCCCGATTGGTTTCCGGCGCCGAATTATTTTTTAAAATTATTAACCTGCGAAAGAAATTAGCCGGGGCCCGGCTGGTTATTACCGGCGAAGGGAAATTAGATAAAACCACTTTATTCGGTAAAGCGCCGTTTCGGGTAGCCCAAAAAATTAAAGAATACAATCCCGACATACCGGTCATCGCGATTGCCGGGAAACTGGGCGCCGGTTACCGGAAACTATTATCAGCCGGGATTGATGCCTGTTTCAGTATTTCACCGCCGGGAATGAGCGAAAAAGAATCTATCAAAAATGCCGAGTGGTTAATAGAAAAACAGATCGGTAAAATAATTAGAAGTTTTAATATGCCGATAGGACATAGTTTTTTAATATAAGGCGGAGCGACAGCAGAGTCCCGACCTAATCGGGATATACCGGCATTGCCTTTTAACATTAAATAACACAGAATTTAATCGTAACGGCCTAAATGAATTATTTGAAAAATAGAACCATTATTCTCGCTTCCGGATCGCCCCGGCGCCGGCAGTTATTGAAAAAAATTATTACCCGGTTTGAAGTTGTTAAGCCGCGGGTTAACGAGGAAATAGTTTTACGAAAAATAAAATCACCGGTCCGTTTAGTTCAAACGCTGGCCAAATTAAAAGCCCGGTCTGTTTACCGCAAATCCGGTCGTCCTGGAAACGGATTAATTATTGCGGCGGATACCGTGGTCTGGACGGGGCGGGAAATAATCACCAAACCCCGATGGAATCGGGGCAGGCCTGATAAAAAAGACGCCTTCCGGATCTTGAAAAAACTATCCGGCACCAGGCATTCGGTTATTACCGGCGTAAGTGTGCTGGATCGGTCATCCGGACGGTTGCTCACCGGCTATGAAAAAACAGTTATCCGGATGAAAAAGATTTCTGATGCGGAAATCAGGAAACTGGTAAACTCCCGCCGGAACCTGGATAAGGCCGGTGGATATGCCATTCAAGAATCCGGCGATCCTTATATTAGGATCATTAAAGGTTCTAAATCCAACGTCGTTGGCCTGCCTCTAAAACTTACTCGTAAATTAATCCATAAATTTTTTCATTAATTAAAAAATTTATCCTGCCGATAATAAAAGAGGGAATCATGGAAGATTGGGAAATTACCACCCATTCTTCCATTATTCCAATCATAAAGGATGGGGCTATGCGTCTCCTTGATTTTCTTCTCGGCACGGCCGCGGTTTTTGCTTTAGTACTGGCCGTCTATCTTTTTTCTACGGATAACGGACCGGTTGATTCAGGTAGGATCCGTTGGAAATGGTGAGAATCACTATCGCACTTCATCCTTGAAGGTATTCCATTATTAGACGACGTCAACCGACAAGCGGTTGACATCAACGTATGGCTGAATTGGACTTGCCGAGTATTCGCCTGGTATGAACGTACTGCGTCCCCCGACAAGAATCAAACAAAAAACCCCGGGTGGAGAGACCGGGGTCTTTTTAAA
>CAKKQI010000068.1 GCA_919901895.1 Candidatus Brocadiaceae bacterium
GACCGGTAAGACCTTGCCTCGTAAAGTAATTTCTCCGGTCATCGCGACATCAGGTTTGACCGATTTATTACGAAGAAGTGAAACGAGAGAGACCGCCATCGTTACGCCGGCTGAAGGGCCATCTTTGGGAATCGCGCCGGCCGGGACATGGATATGAATATCAGTATTTTTATAAAAATCCGGTTTTATCTTGAGCGTTTTGGCTTTCGCTCTAATATAACTTAAAGCCGCCATAGCCGATTCTTTCATCACTTCGCCTAAATGACCGGTTAAAGTAAACGATTTGTTTCCGGGCATCATCGTGGCTTCAATAAATAAAATATCGCCGCCGGACCGGGTCCAGGCCAGCCCGGTCGCTACCCCGGGTTCACTGGTTCGTTCGGCCACTTCGGAATAGAATTTTTCCGAACCGAGAAATTTTTCCAAATCAGCCACCGTAATAAATTTAGGTGTTTTTTTGTCGCTGGCTTTATCTTTAGCGATTTTACGGCAGATGGTCGCCAATTCTCGTTCCAGGTTGCGCACGCCGGCCTCCCGGGTGTATTCATTGACGATTCGCGTGATGCTTTCGGGGTTCAGTGAAACGTCAGATTCAGATAACCCATGTTCTTTTACCTGTTTGGGTAAGAGGTAATTCTGGGCGATATGCAGTTTTTCCTCTTCGGTATAACCGGGGAGTTCCAGCACTTCCATCCGGTCCTGCAGGGCCGGCGGAATCGTGTCCAGAATATTGGCGGTAGTGATAAACATTACTTTGGAAAGGTCAAACGGCACTTCCAGATAGTGGTCGGAAAAGGCAAAATTTTGTTCCGGGTCAAGCACTTCCAGCAGGGCTGAAGACGGATCGCCGCGGAAATCGGTGCCGATTTTATCAACTTCATCAAGCATAAAAATGGGATTGTTAGAACCGGCTTTTCTGATGCCCTGGAGGATTCGGCCCGGCAGGGCGCCGACATAAGTTCGGCGGTGCCCCCTGATTTCCGCTTCATCGCGGATGCCACCGAGCGACATCCGGAAAAATTGCCGTCCTAAAGCGCGGGCGATGGAACGGCCCAGTGAGGTTTTTCCGACACCGGGCGGCCCGACCAAACATAAAATCGGACCGCGCATATCATTTTTAAGTTTACGGACGGCTAAGTATTCCAGGACGCGGTCTTTGATTTTTTCCAGGCCGTAATGGTCTTCATCAAGGATGTGCTGGGCTCTTTTGATGTCAAGATTGTCATCGGTGGCTTTTGACCAGGGTAAGGCAATCAGCCAGTCCAGGTAAGTCCGGGAAACCGTATATTCGGCTGAAGCGCTTGGGATTCGCATCAGTCGTTTGAGTTCTTCATCGGCTACTTTTTCCGCTTCCGATGGTAATTTGGCTTTTTTGATTTTCTCGCGTAATTCGCTGACTTCAGCCGTGCGTTCGTCTCCTTCGCCCAGTTCCCGCTGGATAATCCGCATCTGCTCCCGTAACAGGTGTTCCCGCTGGCTTTTGGTGATTTCGCTCTGCACTTCCGATTGGATGCGGCTGCCCATCTTCAGGATTTCCAATTCACGGTTTAATAAACTAACCAGCCGCGTCAGTTTGGTTTTAATGCTGCTTGTTTCCAGGAATTTTTGTTTTTCTTCCAGTGAAATATTTATATTTGAAGCCACCAGGTAGGCTAACACCGCCGGGTTGGGAACATTCATTACGGCCATTTGGAGTTCATCAGCCGGCAGGTAAGGAATTTGTTTGACCGCATTGATAAATAGGTTGGAAACGGTCCGGGTCAGCGCTTCCACTTCAGCTGTTTTTTCTATTTCATCTTTTATAAGCGTAACTTTTGCTTTTAAATAGGGCTGGCGCTGGGTAAAACCTTCCAGTTTAATCCGTTCGGTTCCTTGCACCAAGGCCCGCATGCTGCCGTCCGGAAATTTTAACATCTTGAGTACTTCGGCCTGCGTGCCGTATTCGTAAAGGTCATAACCTTTGAGTTCTTCCTTTCCGTTCCGCCCGGTCGGGACGGGCTGGTTTGATTCCGGTTCCGATTTTTTGATGGCGACATGACCAAATGTTTTATCGCCGGTAAGAATATCGTCAATCATCTGAATCGCATTTTTATCGGTAATAATTAAAGGAAGGATTACCGAGGGAAAAAGTACCGCATCCTGCACCGCCAGGATTGGTAATTCCCTGGCTTGGGTCGCTTCGCTTTCCGGATGGTCGGGGACATGGGAAACCACCCGCCGGTCCGGCAAAGCAGGTTTTTTGGGAACGGTTTTATTTTCTTTTAGTTTATTGCCGGCTGATCTCATTTTTTTATTTCTCAAAATTAATTTGAATCGGGGTGGATGACATCTTGGATTTTTTAGCTTTAGGGATAACAAGTTCCAGATAGCCGTCATGGTAAGTGGCCCGGACGGATTCACAGTTAAAAGGTCCGTGAATCATAATGACCCGCTCAAATTTTCCGTAATTAATTTCCATTTGTTTAAAAACCCGTTTGACACGCTGGTCGCGGTCGTAACGTTTACCTTTCAGCGTCAATTTATTTTCTTCAATCGTAATAGTAACATCTTCGGTTCTGATGCCGGCGATTTCCACTTTGACCACGATTTCATCCGGAGTTTCGTAAACATCGGTCAGCGGATGCCAGGCCCGTTCGCTGAACATCATCACCAGTTTATGGGAAGAGAGAAAAACTTCTTTAAAACTGCCGGGTTCGTCGTCTCCAGATTCCAGCCGGTAGAATGGTTCGCGGTCGAGTACATTAAGGTGTCCCATAGAAATCCCCCCTTTTTAAGCGTCAGATGTTAGATATATAATAACATCGGCTTAATCAATTTCAAACTGTTCCACGCCTTCCAGCGCGGAAATTTCCCGGGAAATTTTTTCCATCTCAAAAACTTCAGGAACTTTTACCAGAGCGGTTATCTGGATTTTCTTTTCAACCAGCAGTTTATTAATACCGACATTTTTCAAGGCGAAGCCGTTTTCTTCAGCGATTTTTTCTATTTTACCGATTAATCCAGGCATATCTTTGGCCGTGGCCAAAAGGGTCCGGTAAGTTTTAGCCGGTAAAAACAGTTTTTCTATTTTATCAAATAGATACATTGAAAGCAAGACAAGAATGGTAACAATCGAGGCGGCGAGGAACATTTCCGCTCCGATGGCTAATCCGATGGCCGCCACGGTCCAAAGGCAGGCGGCGGTAGTTAAACCGCGCACCGAGGTACCGAAACGAAGAATCGCTCCGCCGCCCAGGAAACCGATGCCGGTTACCACCTGGGCCGCAATCCGGGAAGGGTCGGCGATTTCGCTGAATTTTTGCATCTGGATGGAAACCAGCATAATCAACGTGGAACCCAGGCAGACAATGATGTGGGTGCGTAATCCGGCCGGTTGATTATGCAATTCGCGTTCTAATCCGACCAGCCCGCCCAGCAAAGTCGCCAACCCCAATTTAAGAATAATATCCAACGTGTCCATAAATCCACTGCTTGTCTTTTTCGATTAACTTTTATTATAATTCATAAAAAGAGAATGTCAATGTAAAATTTGTTTGAAAATATATTTATAGGTGAAGCGGAAAAATCATTTTCGGTGATGGCCCGCCTCCGCCAAGACTTTGGCAGACGGGCTTCCTGGATTATTAGCGGCTAAAAGATATTACTTAATTTAAAAAAACGACCGGCTTATGTTTTTTCGGCGGGAGCAGGATTACCTGAAATGACGGTTAGCAATTTTTTTGCTTTGAAACTCATCGGAAAATGACCCCGCCTCGTTACTTTCGTTCACTTCTCTTTCTCCGAAATGCTATTTTAAACGAAATAGAGTGTTATTTTTGCTGGTCAAGAAGCAGATCAACAAGGACAAAGCAAAAAAATATTGAATTGAAGAATTAAGATTTGTTTCTTTGATTTCTTTAAATTTCATTCCAAAAATTTATCTAAATTCAATTTTCAAGGTTTGACCCTACCCTCTGCCCCGAAGACCGACCTATCCCTAAGCCCAAGGTCCGCTTGATATTTGCTTAACTCAAAGGAGGTAATACTGGGGATAGCGCCTGATTGTATTGACATCCGAAAATAACGTGCTATTATTCCGACTATGACTACAAAAGTCAGGACTAAATCCAAGAAAAAGCATTTACTGGTCAGGGAAGAACTGGCCGCTTATACTTCGACCATAGCCCCGAAACAACAGGATGCGGTCCAGGAAATTAATAACCTTGACTTTAAACTACTGCGCCATTTTCATAATAAGTTATTGGTCCAGTCGGCATTAACCCGCCAGCACGTCAGTTTCCAGGCCAGTAAGAAAAGGGATGTTTATCGCTGGTATAAATTCAAGGAGGCATTCTCGGCTTCCCTGGTGGAATACTTGTTATCCAAGTATCAAATCAGTTCAGGTAAAATACTTGACCCGTTCGCCGGAAGCGGAACAGCGCTATTTGCGGCCAGCCAATTGGGATTGGATGCGGACGGAATTGAGTTAATCCCGGTTTGTCACCAGATTATTTCTGCCAGACAGTATTTGGGGAATAAACTGGCGACTAAAGACCTGGCGATTCTCAATCATTGGGTTGACAAGAAACCCTGGATAAAATCAGAAAAAGGAATCCCGCTAAACAGGATAAAAATCACCGATGGGGCATATTCAACAACCACGGTTAACGCGATTGAACGTTATTTGACCCTGCTGGCCAAAGAAGAAAAGAAAATCCAGACCATTCTGCGATTTGCGCTATTATGTATTCTGGAATCAATCAGTTTTACCCGCAAGGATGGGCAATGTCTTCGCTGGGACGTCCGTTCAGGCCGTCCGCTGAGTGAAAAAGAATTTAATAAAGGTAATATCCCGGATTTCAACCAGGCCATCTGTTCCAAGATTAAGGAAATCATTGATGATATCAACGCCCCGGAACAAAGCATTTTCATCATCCCTGCACCACGTCGGGTGCAGGGCGGTGAACCCTACGTGGTTCACCGTTTTACGTTTACTGAAAAGGTTCAGCACGGAAATGTTAACCTGTTACGCGGTTCTTGTTTGGACATCCTGCCGACACTGCCGAAAAATTCATATAATGCAATTATTACTTCTCCGCCGTATTGCAACCGTTATGATTATACCCGGACTTATGCCTTGGAATTGGCTTTGCTCGGCACAACCGAAGAACAAATCCGTGATTTAAGACAGCGGATGCTCAGTTGCACGGTGGAAAACCGGGCCAAAGACCTGTTGTCAATCAACCCGCAATGGGCTCCGGCAATAGAGGTTGCCGACCGGCAAGAGTTATTGCAATCCATACTGGGTTATCTGGAGGCCCAGAACGATTTAGGCGTTCTTAATAATTCCGGCATACCCAGGATGATTCGGGGTTACTTCTATGAAATGGCCTGCGTTATCAGCGAGTGCGCGCGCGTATTGAAGCCGGATTCCCTGATGTTTATGGTCAATGATAATGTCCGCTATGCCGGAGTGAGCATATCGGTAGATATGATATTATCCAATATCGCCGAGAAATTGGGATTTAAGGTTGAAAATATCCTGGTCTTGCCGAACGGCAAAGGCAACAGCAGTCAGCAAATGGGCGAGCACGGACGGGTTGCCTTGCGAAAGTGTATCTATGTCTGGAGGAAAATATAGTGATGATTAAGAAGGCGTTTTATAAGCATTTAGCCGGTAGCAAGGATTTGGTTACTCCTTACGAAGCCACCCGGGCCGGATTTGTATCTCTGGCGCTGGAAAGGAACCGCCGGGCCACGCCTTTTATTGAGCAAGCCCGTTCATTAAAATCATTCGCCGCTGCGGCCAAAACGCCGAAAGAACTGCTTAAGATTAAGGGGATTTTCCCGGCCTTGCTATGCGCCTCCGGCATATCGGATAAGGCATCCGGCCATCTGGAAGATAAGGATAAGATAGACGCCATAAACGGATTGATAAAGAACTTCCTTGAGCCGGCCGGGGCGAATTTCGTGGAAGAATTGGTTTACAGATTCCTGCTGACAAAAGGCGACACCTTGGGCGGCAGTATGCGCAATGTCGGCGGAATACTTGGACAAAGGAAATTCGCCCGGGCCATAATCTCGGCTCTGGCCTTAGCCAAAACCCCGTTCTATTGGCTGAACTCCAAAAGCAATACCTGGGTTAAAGCCAGTAACGATGACGCCGATATAGAATTATTCCTGAGAGGAATCAATTGGAAACACGGAAGCAAGCAACGGACAGCGCTCTTTAACCTGACCGTGCCGGCGGTAAAAAATAACATTGACTTCTGTCTTCTAAACTGTGATTACAAAAAGATGGCGATTGCCTATAAAAAACCCGAACTATACATTTCCTGCGGTGAGTTAAAGGGCGGCATAGACCCGGCTGGTGCGGACGAACACTGGAAAACAGCCCATACGGCTCTAAACCGAATCAGGAAGGCATTTTCCAGTAAGCCGCTGAGTTTACAGACATTCTTTATCGGGGCGGCCATAGAAAAGAAGATGGCCGGTGAAATCTGGGAGCAGTTAAAGGACGGGACGTTAACCAACGCCGCCAATTTGACTAACCAGGACCAGGTCAATTCACTGTGTAATTGGCTGATTAGGTTGTAGGAATAATAACCGGCCCCGGCGCTGGATAACATACGTAAAACCAAGGGGATAAGAGACTCTGTATTTATGAAACAAGTTGACACACGAATTCGGGAGTTAAAATCAAAATATAAAAAGACTTCTCGCCCCATTTGCTTTAGTTTCCGTAATTTTTGCTCAAAGTGGAAATGGGCTAAACGCTCTGATGTGTACACCCATCATCTTCATAAATATCCTGCTAAACTCTTGTCTTATATACCAATATTTTTCTTGTCTCGTACTCCTCAGAATAAGCACGAGGTCGTCTTAGACCCATTTGCCGGTAGTGGCACCGTTTTACTCGAATCAATAGCGCACCCTTATTATAAGCGGAATTGTTTGGGAATTGAAATTAACCCCCTTGCCCGCCTAATATCAAAGGTTAAAACTACGCCATTAGACGATGACAAATTACGATTAAGAAAAAAAGATTTATTAAATAGGTTAAACAATAAAAATATAAAACCTGTTATTCCATATTACAAGAACTTATCCTTATGGTTTACGAGAAGAGCGCAGAATAAATTGGGAAAACTCAGGGCCTGTATAGATAGGATGAAGAACGATGATTATAAGGATTTTTTCCTTGTCTGTTTCTCATCAATTATTCGAAAAGTAGCATTGGCAGACCCCAATATTCCCCCGCCGGTTATTTTAAAACCGCTTAAATATAAAAAGAATCGCCAGAAATTTATTAGCCTTAAACGCTTTTTAAACGACAATCAAAATCCTAACGTATATAACACATTTAAAGATTCTATAGAAAAGAATCAGTATCGTATCAAAAGTTTAAGTGCTATTAACGGAGTGCAAGCCAAAATAATCTGGGATGATGCGCGCAATCCTAAAATGGGGACGTTATTAAACAGGGGTGATATCAAAAAAACTGATTCTAAAGAGATAAAAAATAATAGCATTGATTTGATAATTACATCTCCGCCATATATTACAGCACAGAAATATGTCAGAACTACCAAATTAGAATTGTTATGGCTTGGATTGGTTGATTCTCAGAGTATAATGAAGCTTGACAAGGCTACTATTGGTACTGAAGTAGTTAGGCGAAGCGACGAAATTATAGAAACAAATATTTCTGAAATAGATAATCTATTTAAAAAAGTTGCCCATATTTCATTAAACAGAGCCAGTATGATGAATAAATATTTTAATGATATGGCGATAGTTATGAAAAATGCATATAGGATATTAAAAAATGGGCGAGAAATGATACTTGTTGTAGGAAATAATACAGTATGTGGTTACAATGTAAAAACTCATAAGATGTTGGAAAAAATAGGAGAAAACGCGGGGTTTAAAACAGAATTTATCATAAAAGATAAAATCGCAAGTAGAGGAATGCTTACTAAAAGACATGGTAGCGGTGGATTAATAGAAAATGAATATATATTAGTCTTGAAAAAATAGGATACTAAAATGATTCAAATAATGCCGAAGATAAATTTGCTCAATTTCAAAAATGAGTTTAAGGATGAAATCAATAGAATAACTTATCGGGGTTACAGTAAAGAACCTCCTGTAGTGGTCACAGGAGCTTATTATTCTGCATTAAATGCAGGAGAAATTAAGCCACTTCCGGTGGGTGAACTATCAAATTTAGCATGTCCTACCAGAATGGATATTTATATGGGACGCATTAAGAAAAAAGATGGCAAAACAACCTGGGGCAGAGTAACAGGCCAAATTATTGATAAATGCATTCATGATTTTACTAAACAATATCAAAATGAAAAGGATAGCAAGCTAAAAGTATTCGACCATCTGATAAAAAAATCATCTGACTATTTAGATAGTTTTGTAGAAGTGAATAAGAGGCAAATAGGAAAATTAAATAAACTCAAATCTACACCAGAAGAAGATGAGAATCGATTAATTAAAACCTTAGATTATACTCTTAGGTATGAACTATCGATGTTGTTTCTTCAGAATTCATTAACGAATGGCAAAGCTAATAACATGAGTATTAACTGCGAGTTAGAGATAATTCCAAATTGCATGACAACTGGGATTTCAAAGGCCACGCCTGACTTCTTCATTCCCGAGTTGTCAATAATAGGAGATATAAAATCAGGTGTGGAATTTAAAAGGTATTATCCTTTGACGGCAGCTGGGTACGCATTAGCTTATGAAAATGCGCATAATACTAATGTGGATTTAGGGCTTATTTATTTCTTTCCAACACGACAGAGAGATTTTTCATTAGCGCACCTACATATTTTTGTTATAGATGATATATTGCGGGCTGCTTTTTTTCAAGCAAGAGATAAATCTTTTGAAATAATGAAAGACAAGAATAATTATCCTCCTTTTCCTGAGAATGATACGGGATGCAGTTTTTGTAAATACGAAGATGACTGTAAATTATTAAGATTAAGATTAAGATGAATGAAAAAATAAAACTCCCTTTAATTAAGGCATACAAGATAGATCGTCTTTTGCAGGCGTTAGATATTTTTTACAATCATCCCTTTGACCGCGATTCGCTTCGCGAAAGTATACTACAGCACTATAATGGAAAGGAAGAAAAGAGTGTTTTTAGAGGCATGATAATTCCCTCACTCAGGCATTTAGGGTTTATTATTGGTTATGAGAATGACCTAAGATTAAGTGCAAACGGCAATCTCATAGTGATAGCTAAAAAAAGGTCTTACACAGAAGGGATTCGAGTATTTAAAGCAGTGATTGCTGAAATAGATAATATTAACTTTGGAATTCTTGAATTGCTGAGCAAAAATCCATTAGCATTTAATAAATTAAAAGCGCAATTAGTTAAAAGAATTGAAGCTCCGTCAGAAAAACAAGCACTAGAACGTTTTAACCACTGGTTTTCAATGCTAATTGACCTGGAATTACTGTATAGGCGGGACGAAAAAATTGCATTTGCAAAAGAAACCATAACACAGATGAAAATTGATCTAAGCACGAAGAATAAAGAAAGATATTTTAAAAACATCTTTTTTGATACCTATAACAAATTATTGAGAAAACAAGAAAATGTTCCAATTGTTGATATTGAGGATTTAAGGAGAGAGGCCGCGGGGGAGCTTTATCAAAGACGGAATCTTATTCTTACTGAAAGTCAATTTGATTTTTTATTGCGAAGAATTTCCTTTATAACAAAAAAATATATGATATCATTAGGGCGGTCAATGGGGGCGGATGAAAAATTATTTGAATACAAAGACAATTATTACAGA
>CAKKQI010000069.1 GCA_919901895.1 Candidatus Brocadiaceae bacterium
GCATGGATTATAAAGTCGGCCTCAAAACTTATTTTGAACAGGGGAAGGAAATTGCCATCCAACTGGTTGACTCCCTCAAAACCTCCCGGGGCGATCAGGTTTCGTTGCTGACCGCTTCAGCCAATCCCTTTGCTCCAGCCGGTGGTTTGATTTCCGAAGGTTCATCAGATTTTGAAAAAGTAAAAAAAACGATTGCTAATCTTTCCGTTTCTGATTTCGGAACTGATTTACTTAAAACATTCCAGGAATCATTGGAAGTTGCCGATAAATCCGACCGGACGCGTAAAGTTTTTTACCTGATTACCAACGCCCAGCGAACCGACTGGCCGATCGCCGACAAACAACAAGCTGGTTTTACCGAATTAATAAATAATCTGGGCAAAAAAGTGGAACTGCAGATTATTGATGTCAGCAAACCTCAGGCCGGTAATTATCTGATTACCAGGATAGAACCATCGCGACAGATTATTACGACCGATAGCCCGGTCACTTTTCAGGCTGAAATCCGCAATTTTAACCCGCAGCCGGCGTACCAGATTCAGGTTGATTTTATCGTTGATAATTTTATGCAAGATAGCGCCGCGATTGACTTGCCGGCCAACGGCATAGCCACCACTTCTTTTAATTATGAATTCAAAGAACCGGGACCGCATTGGATTACTATCCGGCTGGCTTCAGATAATCTGGCCATTGATAATAAACGGTCTTACGCCATGGATGTTAAGGATACGCTCAAAATTTTGCTCGTTAACGGCGAAGGCGGAACTGAATCTTTTGATGATGAAACTATTTTTTTGCAGTACGCCTTAAATCCCAGCCGGAGTGAAACAGAACGGGCTTCTATTTACGCCCTGGAAATAGCCAGCGACCTTGTTTTTGAAGACACGGATGTGAAAAAATACGACCTGGTCGTTCTGGCGAACCTGCCGTTCCTTTCACAGGTCAAAGTAAAAAGTCTGGAGAAATATGTCTCGGCCGGAGGCGGGCTGCTTATTTTCCTCGGCGATAAAATAGACCGGACTATTTACAATGAATTGCTCTACCGGAACGGAAACGGTCTTTTGCCGGGCGAACTGGGCGGTATTCTGGGCGACCGCAATCATGAAAAAGCAGTTTATCTGGAAGAAATAGATTTTACGCATAATGCGCTGGAATATTTAAAACCGCTTAAAGCCCAATTCGGCAAAATGGTTATTTATGAGTTCTATGACATTAAAATTGATGCGGCGCGTCAGGATACCCGCGTCATCGCGCGGTTTAATTCAGTCTCCGACCGGTCCGTCTCCGACGGTCCCGCCAGCGCGGGAGAAAATACTCCGGCTCTATCGGAAAAACTTTTCGGCCGCGGTAAAGTAATGCTGGTAACTACTTCGGCTGACGCCGAATGGAACCTGATGCCCGGCCGAAAACTTTACGTAATGTTATTTGACCAGATTGTAATGTATCTCGCATCTCAACCGTCTGAATTTAAAAACCTTCTGGTTGGACAAACGTTACGACTATTACTTAAAACCTCCGATTACGCCCCAAATTTTTCGTTAGCTACCCCGCAACAGGGTTTAACAACCATTTCTCCGTTCCCGTTTCAGGACAAAACGGCAGATTCAGAACCAGGCCGATTCATGTTAGCTTACAACCGGACCGAACGGCACGGTATTTATACCTTAAACCGTTTGACGGAAAGCCAGACAGAAGAAGGGGCTCATGCTCCCTTAGAAGCGCCACCGGAACAGATCGCTCTTTTCTCTTATTGGGCGGTAAATCTTGACCCGGCCGAAGGAAACCTCCAGCGCATCACCGAAGAAGAACTTAAACAACTGTATCCCGGTTTTCAATTCAGGAAAACAGAAGAATTATCACAAACACCGGAAACCAGTATAACCAAACCACCACCCAGTTCTATCTGGAAATTTTTAGTTTATACCGTATTAATATTATTGGTGCTGGAATCAATCCTGGCGCAGCGTTTCGGGACCTTTTCAGCCTCGCCACGGCGGGGTAAATAAAATTATGAATCGATTGATTAATAGTCTATTCGGTATTGACCGCGGCACAACGGGCCAATGGGATTGGCTACCCGCCTGGCGTAACCTGCCGGACGTCTGGATTGTAATGTTAATTATTATTCCGGCTGTTTTCCTCTTCAGCTTCATAGTTTACCGCAAGGAAAGTTATTCCGTTTCTTTACCGGTAAAATTATTTTTAACCGGTTTGCGTTCTCTGGCTATTTTAATCGTTTTAATAATTTTATTCCAACCGATTATTATCTGGGAAAAAACGGTTGAACGCGAATCGACCCTGATTCTTCTGATTGATGAGTCGTTAAGCATGGGAATTAAAGATAAGTTTCCGGACCCCAAACAGCATCAAAAACTGACTGAACTGACCGGACTGTCTCAGGCGGACAAAAAAGAAACAGGCGCTCTTTCCATTATTTCCCGAATCGATGAAATGAACCGGCTGGACCTGGTTAATAAAGTATTGACCAATACCAGACTGGCTCTTTTAGAAAACCTGCAAAAAAAATATAAAATTAAATTATATACTTTTTCCAATCAGATTCGCGGTAAAACGATTGAACGAATCGGAGGAATTATCCCGACCGGCGAATCAACCGCGGTGGGAACGGCTTTAACCGACGTATTGAACGCCGAATCCAATTCTTTTATTGCCGGAATCATTCTTATTTCAGACGGCCAGAATAACGTCGGCCCGAATCCGGTTGATCTGGCTTCCTCGTTAATTAACCGGGGTAATCTGGTTCCGGTCTATACGATTGCCGCCGGTAATCCGCAGGACCCCAGAGACATTGAACTCCTGGAATTGCGCGCCCCGGAAGTGGCCCGGGCTAAAGATTTCGTTTCCTTTGATTTTTCCATCAGGAGCAAAGGATTTGAAAATGAAACAATTACCGTAACGCTTAATGAATCCGCCTCAGGCGGAGACAAAGTCGTAGCCGAAGAACGAATCGCCCTCCCGGGTAATAACAAAAAACAAAGTTTATCGCTTCGTTATAAACCCCAAATACCGGGAGAATATATTTGCACCGTAACGGTCCCTCTTCAAACGGGTGAATTAATAGAAGAAAATAATACTTTAACCCATCATTTAAAAGTAGTGGAAGAAAAAATCAGGGTGCTGTTTGTAGAAAATTACCCGCGTTGGGAATACCGTTATCTTAAAAACGCCTTAATCAGAGACCATTCCATCAAAGCATCCTGCCTGCTCCTGGAAGCGGACCCTGACTTTCCGCAGGAAAGTTCACCGGGGGTACCGCCTTTAACCCGCTGGCCCCGTGATAAAAAAGAACTTTTTGAATATGATGTTATTATTTTCGGAGATATTAATCCGCACCGGTTAGCCGAAGAAAGCGGCCACCCTTCTGAATTTATGAACGATCTGGTTAGTTTTGTGGAGGAAATCGGCGGTGGAATTGCCTTTATCGCCGGCCCAAAATATAACCCCAGAACTTTCCGGAATACGCCGCTGGCTGATTTACTGCCGGTGATACTGGAAGACGAAGATGTGTCTATTATCCAGGGCGATGAAACGCTAACCGAGGCATTTAAAATAAAATTAACTGCGGAAGGCCGGATGGACCCGATGATGCGGTTGGAACCGGACCAGGCGGTCAACCAGGAACTCTGGGAAGATAACGACCAGAAAAATGACGGAATGCCCGGCTTGCTCTGGTTTTATCCGGCAAAAAAATCAAAATCCGGCGCTAAAGTCCTGGCGGTCCATCCTTTTGCAAAAAATAAATACGGACCTTATCCTCTTCTGGCGGCTCAACCTTATCCGCGCGGCCGTATTTTCTTTTCGGCGCTGGATGAAACCTGGCGCTGGCGCTTTATCAGGGGAGATAAGTATTTTTATACGTTCTGGAGTGAGATTATCAAATACCTCTCAGGCGGCCGATTGCTGGGTAACAAACGTTATAATATCAAAGTAGACCCAACGAAATATTCGCTCGGCGCAAAAATAAATATTACGGCCCGGATTTATAACGAAGAATTTGAGCCGCTGAAAGCCACCGGTTATACCGTTCATCTGGAATTACCCGATAAACTCAAAAAAGATTGGGAACTTAAAGCCGTTCCTAAAAAAACCGGCGAATTTTCCGGCCTTTATACCCCGAAAGAAATCGGTAACTACAACGTGTGGGCCGGACCGGAAGAAATCGGACGGGAAAAAGAACGCGGCTATGCTTCCTTCGTTGTTCACTGGCCCAAACAGGAATACGAAAATCCGACGGTTAACCGGCTCGCCCTGGAACAGATTGCCGAAAAAACCAAAGGTGTTTTTCTACCTATTTATCAAATTGACCAGTTACCGGCTAAAATAAAACCGCTGGGCGAAGTGGCTTTTTCAGAATCGCGGGAAGATGACCTCTGGGATACCCCTTTTATTTTTCTCCTGTTCTTAGGCCTCATCGCCACGGAATGGATTATTCGCAAATTAGTTCTATTGCTTTAAAAATGTTCTCGCCCTGTATCTGTCAGAGGTTGCCCCAAATTCCGTTAGAATAAAGGGACTCAGACCATTCCTTCGGCGACAATCAAAATAAATATTTTAACGAATTAGGTATTAATTTGCATATTGGTTGACACTATTACTAATGTGAAGCGTGAGATGAACGATTAATTACCTTTTAGGCTGTGCTTAGCTTGTTTAGAAATTAACTTATTCTAATTATATAAGGATTATGAACGATATGATGAATTTAAAAACAGCCACCAGGGTTTATGGGTTATTTTTCTTAATCTTCACTTTAATCAGTTGGGTCATCCTGTCCAGTTCAGTCCTACGGGCTCAGCCAGATAAAAACATCGAAGAAACCGTTAATCAGATCACAGCCAAAGAATTAAAGAAACATGTTGTTTTTTTGACAAGTCCGGAACTGGCCGGCCGGGAAGCCGGCACGGCCGGAGGAAAAAAAGCGGCTGAATACGTCGCCGAAGAATTCAAGAATATCGGCTTAAAAACACTGGGACCGGACAGTTCTTATTTTCAGGAATTCAGCACCCGGGCTATGAGTAATCGGGGACCGCTCTTAGAAATGAGTAATGTTTTGGGGTATATTGAAGGTTCCGACCCGATCCTGAAAAAAGAATCTCTTGTCATCGCGGCCCATTTTGACCACCTCGGACTGGGTGGTCCAATGAGCGGTTCACCCGGTCAACTTCATCCCGGTGCCGACGATAATGCCTCCGGCACAGCCGGCCTGATTGAGCTGGCCCGGGCCTTTACCTCACTCACGGAAAAACCAAAAAGAAGCATCCTCTTTATCGCCTTTGATGGAGAAGAAATCAGAATGGCCGGTTCGAACCACTATGTTAAAAATCCTCTCTGGCCGCTGGATAATACCGTATCCATAATTAATATGGACCAAATCGGCCGGTCTACCGAAAACGGCTGTTTTGCCTTCGGCGCCCAGTCAAGCCCTGGTTCAAAAGAAATTTTAACTGAACTTAATCAAAATACCTCCAAAATAAACCTGGCCGTCGTCGATATGCCGGGTATGGGTAGTGACCATTCACCGTTTTACGAAAACAAAATACCTTATCTTCATTTTATGTCTGGTATGAACCCTGACCGGCATACCCCCGGCGATACGATTGATAAAATAAACGCAGACGGAATGGAAAAGATCTGTCGTTTAATCTTCCGGTATGCTTTAAAAATAGCCAGCACCGACCAGCGGCCGGTTTATAAAGAAATGGCGCCAGGCGCCATGGGCCAGAACCAAATGGACGGCAGTCCGGACAGAATGAGTATGAAGAGAAAACCGCAACTGGGAATAGTTCCTGATTTTCAAGGAAGCGAAAAAGGATGTAAAATTTTAGAGGTCAAAGACGACTTCCCGGCCGCCCTGGCCGGACTACAGGCCGGCGATATCATTATTAAAATTGATAAGCAAGCCATCACCAGACCTCAAGACCTATCCGCTCTACTGGAAACTAAAAAACCGGAAGACGAAATAAGCGTGATTGTCTTACGGAATGCGGAAGAAAAAATATTTAAACTTATATTGAAATGAAAGGAGAAACATTGTGAGTTATTTAAAGAACCCTAAAGTATCGGTCGGCCTTAATTTGGTATTTTTATTAATCTTGTCTATCAGCGGCTGGAGTTGTCAGAGCGCTTCCGAAACGACTGCCCTACCGGTCCTTTCCCCGTCCGGCCCGGTTCAACCACCGGCCGACCCGTTAAATAAATTGACCGCTTCGGAGTTAAAAAAGCATGTGGTCTATTTAGCCAACGACGAACTAGCCGGCCGGGAAGCCGGCACGACGGGAGGAAAAAAAGCGGCTGAATACGTAGCCAAAGAATTCAAAAATATCGGCTTAAAAACACTGGCACCGAGTAATTCTTATTTCCAGGAATTTACCGTTCAAGGGCTGGATTTAAGAAACGTTCTGGGCTATATTGAAGGTTCCGACCCGGTTCTGAAAAAAGAATCCGTCGTCATCGGAGCCCATTATGATCACCTGGGACTGGGTGGAAGCGGTAGCCGCGGCAGCGCGTCCGGCCAGATTCATCCCGGGGCCGACGATAACGCTTCCGGCATAGCCGGCCTGATTGAGCTGGCCCGGGCCTTTGTGGCGCTCCCGGAAAAACCAAAAAGAAGCATCATCTTCATCGCTTTTGACGGCGAAGAAAAAATGATGTTAGGTTCACGCCACTACACACAAAATCCGTGGTGGCCATTGGAGAAAACAATTTATATGGTCAATCTGGATCAAATCGGTCGGTCAATTAACGATAAAATTATCGTTCTGGGCTCGCTGTCTAATCTTACCTCTAAAGAAACTTTAACTGAACTTAATAACCGGACCGTTAAACTGGACCTCCAGTTCAAGAATCTGGGAGCGATGGAATTAGCCAGCGATAACGGCCCATTTTACCAACAAAAAATACCGTATCTATTTTTTAATTCGGGCCGATATGATGACCGGCACACCCCCAATGATACGATTGATAAGATAAACGCGGCCGGGATGGAAAAAATCTGTCGTTTGATATTCCAATATACTTTACAAGTAGCCAATACCGCCGCCCGACCGGTTTACCAGGAAATGCC
>CAKKQI010000070.1 GCA_919901895.1 Candidatus Brocadiaceae bacterium
TTTAAACGCCTGATTGGCTGCTGAACTTTCAATTAATGGATTCATCCAGAAGACCGTGGTTGATATCAACAGCACCGAGAGACTGACCACGACCTGAATAAGATTACCAGATAATTTTAAACAATACAATAAATAATAAAAAGCAATTAATAATAGGCCGAAGCAGGTAACGAAAAACCCTAATTTTAAAAATCCGGCAATGTTTAAGGCCGGCTGTTTTACCGGGGTTAACAAAATCACCAACCCGATAATAATAAGAAAAGCCGCTATGGTTAATAACGATTTTAAGGCGTTTTTGGCGAAGTCGGGGGGAAGAAAATTGTGGGCGGGGCGGTTAAGGCCATTTATTTTTTGGTTCATTAGGAATGGTATGATGATACCAAGCAGTATCGGAGAAAGATAAACGATAATCCATCCGGTCATAAGATTAATCAGCCACCACTTTTCTGATGGCTGTTAATTTTTTTAAAAGTTGTTTGATCGTATTTAATTTCAGCGTATTTGGTCCATCGCAGAGCGCTTGCCCGGGATTCGGATGGACTTCCATAAAAACACCGTCACAGCCGGCGGCCACTGCGGCTTGAGCCAGAGAAGAAGCGAAAATTCTTTGCCCGGACGAATATTTCCCGCCGCCGCCCGGTAATTGGACGCTGTGGGTCGCGTCAAAAATAACGGGGTACCCGAATGTTTTTAACCAGGGGATAGCCCGCATATCATTGACGAGGTTGTGAAAACCGAAAAAAGTGCCGCGTTCAGTGATGAGAATTCGTTTATTACCGGTTGAAGTTACTTTCGCGATAATATTTTCCATATCAGCCGGCGCCATAAACTGGCCTTTTTTAAGGTTGATGACTTTACCGGGCCGGGCCGCCGCGACGACTAAATCGGTCTGGCGGCACAGTAAAGCGGGAATCTGGATGATATCCAGAACTTCGGCCGCCGGTTTGACCTCGGCCCGGCAATGGACGTCTGATAGAATCGGTATGTTAAATCTCTTTTTTAATTGTTTTAATAAAACCAATCCTTTTTTTAAACCGGGGCCGCGGTATGAGGCGGCGCTTAAACGGTTCGCTTTATCATAAGAGGTTTTAAAAATCAAAGGAATATTTAATTCGCGGGAGATTTCCTGCAGAACTTCGGCGGTCCGGAAAAGTACCCGTTGATTTTCTATAACACAGGGACCGGCGATGAGACAGAGCGGTTGTCGCCCGCCGACCAGGAATTTGCCGACTTTTATCTCTTTTGATTTATTCATAACAAAAATTATCTCATGGAATTACGGGGAGTGCAAGAAAAAAAGGCGCCCCGATGTAACATCGGAACGCCTTTTCCATTTTTAAAAGCAGGTTATTTTTTTTCAAACGCAACGACTTCCCGGACAACTTTTCCGCCCATGGCTTTTTTCACCAGTCCGCCCGGAACATCATGGGACATCCACTGAAAAATCTCTGTTTTATTTTCACCCATAGTTGCTACCATGACAACAATTTTGCAATGAACTTCCTTGTTACCTATTTTCAAAGTTTCCGTTTGAGTCGCTTCCTTAGGAATAGGGGTTTGGTACATTCCGGTTAGTTTAACCGGAGCCGTTCCTTGGCTGATCCATTCACCGTTAGTCAGGACAGACCTTTCGATTAAAGCCGTATCGTTTTCTAATTTTACCATGGTTTCTTTGGCTTCAACAATGGTGTCGTCAGGTAAAAAGGTTTTGTAATGGATCCAGCTCCCCACACCGCAATCGGCCCACGGCGCTTTAATAGTTGGGGCCGTTACCTGTTTCTCTGTTTTTGTTGTTTGAGTCGTGGTTGAAGTTGATTCGCAACTTATTAAAACAACTGCGACCAGCAACATTATGACTACGCCCAGTAATTTTTTCACGTTTTTCACCTCCTCCTCTATAAAAATTTTATGCCTTTAAATCACTCTAAGAATTACCACACAGTATAATAATTAATTTTTCTTTTGTCAAGAAAAATCTGCCCTTCGGGCAGAGGCTTAAAGCAGATTTTTCTTGATCCTGAAGCCCCGAGGGGCTGAAGGATCTAATTGGTGAACCACGTCGGGTTCACCATCCTGCTCCGCTTTAGGCGGACTACGTGGTGCAGGGTTAGGTAATCTGATATAATTTCCTATGCTATTGAAAAAAAATAAGTTTTATCGTCCTACAACGGCGACGTAGACTTTTCCGGCGCCGGCTTTTTTTAAGGTGTCGGCAATGCTGGAAGCCGTTGCGCCGGTGGTCAGGACATCGTCAATTAATAAGATATTTTTATTTTTAAACGGATTAATATTTTTAACGTTAAACGCATCCCGCAGGTTTCTTAAACGTTCAGGTCGGCTCAAAGTTGCCTGGGGCGGTAGTTTTTTAACCCGGACAAGATGATTTTGTGAAACAGGTATATTTAATGACCGGCTTAAATAACGAGCCAGCAGTTCGGACTGATTAAAACCACGTTCCCTTAATCGCGCCGGATGCAAAGGGACCGGAATAATCAGGTTTATTTCTTTTAACAGGCCGTTTTCATCGGCCAACTTATTTTTTAAAAGTTCAGCCAGAAAATCAACGAGTAATTTTTCACCGTTGTATTTATATCGGTGGATTAATTCGCGTAGGACGCCGTCATAACGGGCCGCTCCGATGGCCCGGTCAAATTTTAAATGAATCGTCTCGCAATTCCGGCAGCGACGGCGCGTTCCGACATACGGGCCCAGCGATTCTCCGCATTTTAAACAGGCATCGGTTTGGCTAATCTTTTCTATTTTATTGGCACAGTTCAAGCAAACATAATAAGCATTATCCGTTCCCTGCAAATTAACCTGACAGGCCAGGCAAAAACGGGGGTAAACCAGGTCCAATAAATAAGCGCTTGAAGTTTTTATCAGGTAAGTCAATTTTTCAAATAGGTTTTCTGTCATAATTCCAACTTGACGGAGTGGAAGATTTTACTATAATATGATTAACACTGGAAAAATCAAATTATATCGGAACTTTTCTGTCGTGATGGTGTTATATAAAAGCAGGGATAAGTATAATTTAATAGGAGGGAAAGGATATGGAAAACAGGATCATAATTTTGGTGGTGATCGTTATTACCGGCTTCGTGTCTGGCGTTAATTTCGCCGGGGCCGATTGCGGTACTTGTAGTGAGCTAAG
>CAKKQI010000071.1 GCA_919901895.1 Candidatus Brocadiaceae bacterium
ACTATTTTTGTCAAATAAAAGACGCGAATTCCAGTTTCCCATAATATTCACTTCGGATAAAATGTCTTGACAATATGTTTTATCCGGGTATATTAAGTAAGTAAATAAATTATCCCGCCCAAGCGGGGCAATTTATTTACCCGGTGGTGTAATCGGTAACACAAGAGATTTTGGTTCTCTTATTCCTGGTTCGAGTCCAGGCCGGGTAGCCATTCGGCTCACCCCTCGGCAGACTCGGGGTTTGCTCATGGCAAGCCGTGAGCCGAATGGTCCTGAGCAAGCGAACACAGTGAGCACACCGAAGGACATACATAAATGCCTCATTACGTCTATCTTCTTCAAATGAAAGATGACAGAATTTATGTTGGTGAGACGATAAATCTTCTTCGTCGTGAAAGAGAACATTTTAGCGGAAAAGGCGGAAAGACGACAGCACTTTTCGGTAGTAACAAAGTAATTTACTACGAAATTTATCAGAACAAGGAACTTGCTTTGAAACGTGAACGCCAAATTAAAGGCTGGATGCAAGCAAAGAAACTCGTGTTGGCCTCCGGCAACATCTCTGAATTAAAAAATTTATCAAGTCCACCGCGACTAAAAGAACAATCAGATTATAAACAAGAAGCATCTTTTCTCACTCATCCCGGCTTCATCGGAACGAAAGATGCATCTGGATTAAATCTTACCTAACCTATGCCAGACTACACCGAAATAGTTTTACCTCTACCGGTTAATAAAATCTTCCATTACCGCGTGCCTGATAAATTTCAGGAATATTTGAAAACCGGAATGCGGGTGCTGGTTAATTTCAGGAATAAATTAGAAACCGGTTATTGCGTTGGTTTTGTTCCCCAACCGGAAGTGGCCTTTGTTAAAGATATTGAGAAAATCATTGATGCTGAACCGATGTTTGATGAAAAAATGTTGGCCTTGACCAGATGGATATCCGAGTACTATTTTTGCAGTTGGGGACAGGCGTTGGAAGCAGCTTTACCGAGTGGTGTTCGGAAACAAATCTTTACTCAAACGATTGCTTTTATCCAATTGGCCCAACCGCCGGAAAAAATCAAGTCCGCATTAACCGAATTAAAACCCGGTCAATCTCAACAAAAAAGAATATTGAAATTTTTTCTGGACCTGCCTGTTCCACCCGTAGCGGGAGACGAACCTTCTATTCCATACCAGCAACTGCTAAACAAATTGGGCATCAGTTCTTCACCGGTGGAATCCCTGCGGCGGAAAAAATTGATTAAAATTTTCAGGCAACGCTCCGAAATAGACCCTTTTTTAGATGAAATTATTTTTAAAACTCCGCTTTTTACTCCAACTGAAGAACAATCGGCCGCGCTGGAACTAATTAAACAATCAATTGACCGAAAAATCTCCGAGGTAATTTTATTACACGGGATTACCGGCAGCGGTAAAACCGAGGTATATTTACAGTCAATCCAATATTTAGCCGGTCAAAATAAGCAAGCCATTATGCTGGTACCGGAAATTTCTTTAACACCTCAAACAGTGCGGCGTTTTCGCGAGCGGTTTGACCGCATCGCCGTTTTACACAGTCATTTAACCGAGGGGCACCGGGCCGAACAATGGCGTCAGATTAAATCGGGGCAGGCGCAGATTATCATCGGGGCGCGTTCGGCTATTTTCGCCCCCACCCCTAACCTGGGGCTAATCATTCTTGATGAAGAACATGAACCAAGTTTCAAACAGCAAAATACACCGCTGTATCATGCGCGGGAAGTGGCCATCAAACGCGCTGAAATAGAAAAAGCCGTAGTCATCCTGGGTTCAGCCACCCCGTCTTTAGAAACCTATTATCAATCTCTTCAGAGCCAATATAAAAAAATAACCCTTCCTTACCGCATTGAAAAAAGACCCCTGCCGCCCGTAGAAATAATTGACCTGGCCAAGGAAATCAGCCCTAAAAATCCTTTCCCGGTATTTTCTAAAAAATTGGAATTAGCTATCCGTGATACGATTAAAAATAAAGAGCAGGTGATCCTCTTTTTAAACCGGCGGGGTTTTGCCACTTTAATTATCTGCCCGCGCTGCCGGTCTATTTTACGCTGCCGTCACTGCCAGGTTTCGTTAACTTATCATAAACAACGCCAACAAGGAATCTGCCATTATTGCCAGAAAGATTATGAAATTCCAAAGTTTTGCCCTGAGTGCGCCCGAGGCCGTTTAAAACATCTGGGGATGGGAACGGAAAAAGTAGAAGAATATACCCGGCAATTATTTAACAGCTATACCATCGACCGGATGGATAGCGATGCGATGAAAACACGTCATTCCTATCACCAATCTTTAACCGGACTCTGGAGCGGTCAAACTGATATCCTGATCGGCACGCAAATGATTGCCAAAGGATTGGATGTTCCCAATGTAACGCTAGTCGGGGTTGTTTCAGGAGATACGGCCTTATATTTAAAGGATTTTCGTTCATCCGAGCGGACTTTTCAACTGATTACGCAGGTGGCCGGCCGGACCGGACGGGGACCAAAAGGCGGACGCGTTCTGGTGCAGACTTTTAATCCAACCCATTACAGCATTATGCATGCTGCAAAACATGACTATGAATCTTTTGCCAAAGATGAACTGTCTTACCGCCAGGAACTTCATTATCCGCCCTTCGGCCGGATGCTGCGCATCTTGGTCGAATCAAAAAAAATGGACAAACTGGATAAATTAATGCATAAATTATCTTTGAAGATAGAAGACTTTTTTAAAAACCAGCCGGGCGGTGAAATACTGGGCCCAGCCCCGGCGCCGATGGCTAAAGTTAAAGAAAAACACCGGTGGCACCTGATTATTAAAACAAAAGAATTACCGACGCTCCAGGCCTTAATAAAAAAAATAGCCGCTGATTTACATCCTTTTCAATCCGGTGTAAATATCACGGTTGATATGGACCCGGTTAGTTTATTATGAAAATTGCTTATTTTGATTGCTTTTCCGGTATCAGCGGCGATATGATTCTCGGCGCTTTAGTTGACGCCGGGTTACCGTCAGCTAAATTACAGCAGGAATTAAAAAGATTATCTTTATCCGGATACCACCTCAAGACACGTCGGGTCAAGCAACACGGAATTATCGGCACAAAAATTGATGTCATCGCTAAACCAGGAAAATTTTTATCTTTCAGCCGGATGCTCCGGATTATTAAACAGAGCCGCCTGGATGAATCCGTCAAAAAAGTCAGTTTACAGGTTCTAAACCGGTTAGGTAAAGCAGAAGTAAAAGTACACGGCTTAAAATCGCTGAAGGATGTTCATCTTCATGAATTAGGTTCGCTTGACACCATTATTGATATCGTCGGCTCGGTCGCCGGATTAAATTTATTAGGGATTGACCAGGTTTACGCCGGCGCTTTACCGCTAACCAGTGGAATGGTTCGGTGTGCTCACGGTGAATTACCGGTTCCGGCCCCGGCCGCGGCTGAACTGATTAAAAATTGGCCGTTGTTTTATCTGAATCAGACTGAAGAACTGGTTACCCCGACCGGCGCGGCTATTTTAACCACCCTGGCTCAACCTGTTTTAAATAATCAACCTCCTATTTTTACGGCCGATAAAATCGGCTATGGAGCGGGCGAAAAAAAATTATCCCGACTGGCGGGCCGGCCGAACCTATTGAGGTTAATAATCGGTGCGACAATGGTAAACCGGCCTGCTTCGCCGTCAGGCCAGTCGGCCAACAAGACAGATTTGTCTACGTCCCGATGGCTATCGGGACAGGCAGGGCTGAATTCGTTTCCCGGCGGTCCGGAAACAGACCGAGTGTGGATCCTGGAAACCAATATTGATGATGTTTCCCCGCAGATTATCGGTTATCTCTTTGAAAAAATCCTAGTTAGCGGGGCGCTGGATGTATTCGTGGTTCCCATTCAGATGAAAAAATCACGGCCGGGCTTTTTATTGAGTGTCATTACCTCCGAAGACAAAATAGCCGGGATAGAATCTCTGATTTTCTCGGAAACCGGCACTTTAGGAATCAGGCGGTATCCGGCCTGGAGAAGTAAACTAAAACGGGTATTTAAAACGGTCAAAACGCGGTATGGCACGGTTACCGTTAAAATCGGGTATTTAGGAAACAAGATAAAAAGTGTGCTGCCTGAATACGAGGATTGCCGAAAAATAGCCCGGTTAAAAAAAGTTCCGTTAAAAGAAATTATGACGGAAATAATAAAACAGGCGCATCGGAATTTATAATTATATCCTTAACCCGCGTTATTCATACGATGATTAAAATCACGACAGTATGTTAACGAGGATAAACCTCGTTGTCTACCAAAAACCTCGGTAGACAACGACCTTTATGGTCGTTGACCATAATTTATGAATAATGCGGGTTAAGGCGAAAACCCCCTTTACGGTTATTCTATAACTGTTCTATAACTGATAGTTCTTGACTTCAGGTAATTTAGTCTTAAAATATAAATTTTCATCCCGCTTTAGCGGGGCGAAAATTTATTAGCCCTGGTAGCTCAACCCCGCCCCGTCCCGACGGGGTCCCTGAATCTAAACATTAAGTAAGCCCAGTCGGGAAAAGGTTCGGGATTAGCTACCAGGCTAAAGGACTCGCTATTTATCAGCCAGGGTAGCTCAACCCGGCAGAGCAGGAGATTCATAAGCTCCCCGTTGTGGGTTCAAATCCCGCCCCTGGCATTATGGTAGGCAGAATAAAAGATTCATAAGATCCCCGTTGTGGGTTCCCCGAAATAATCGGGACTCACTGCGGTTCGCAAATCCCGCCCCTGGCATTATGGCATATTCGTTGGTTCCCGCCCAGATATAACATCGGAGCGAGACTCGCCCATTTCACAGACCTGAAATATGGGCGGCAAATCCCATCTCTGGTAATAAAAAAGGACGGCGCTAAGTCCGTCCTTTTTATACTTAAGTTGTCAAAATATCACTGTTTTTTATTAGCCAGATCGTTAAGAGAGATAGCAATACTGAACAGTAAAGCAGCGATGGTGAATTCCAGGAATGATTGAGGAGGAATCCCCATTAATTCGCTTCCGCCTCCCCGAACACGGAAAATCATCCCCAATACTAAACTTAAAGCAGCTCCGATCATTAAAATAACAGGTAACCACTTCACGCTAATCACCTCCCTTTACCACTGATTACACAGATTTAAATTAGATTACACGGATTCAGTAATTATAATTCTAATTCGGTTTCGTCAATAGTATTTTTAATATACACATTTTGATTGTCCACCAGGTTAAATATTTTGTGAGCCGTCATTTTTTTCCTCTGGGCGTCAAAAAAAATATGAACCACCGGGCGTAAGGGAAGTTTGGCATTTATTTTAACCACCCGGGCGATTTCTCCGGTGTTGAGTTCCACCCAGCTGCCCACCGGATAAAGTCCGATTTGTTTAATTAAAATCTTTAAGGCGTTCTTGGTAAACGGTGAAGCGGAAATCTCCAGGAGTTCGCGGATTGCCTGCTGGACTGATTTTTTCTTGCGGTCAGGCCGAGAATGGATCATCGTTTCAAAAATATCGGTCAGTGTAAAAAGTTGCACTTGCTCCCCAATCGCCTGATTTTTAATCTCCGGATACCTCACTTCACCCGATTGTTCATCATCAAAATGGGAATGAGTTACTTCACGTAAAATTTCCGCAACATCAGAAAAATTTTTAGCAAATTTATCGGCTTCACTTTTAATCTCTTGAGAAACAGTTGTATTTAAAAACGAATGTATTCTTTTATCATGTAATAAAGCAACCACGCCTAATGCCTGCAAACGTGATTTATTATACCCTAATTCCCGGGCAATCTCTAAAGATAAAATACAGACATTAACCAGATGAAAAAAAATATAATTCTTCGGCCCGGACCCGGTTTTATTGGGGAACGGATAATCATAAGTTAAATCAAGCAGGGATCGTTCTTTTATAATCATAAGATTAACCGTTTCTTTAACCGCTTCAATAATTCGGACCATCATTAGGGTATCAGGAAATCGTCCGTTTTCTATATTAGCCAATACTTCTTCTACCAGATAAATTAATTGGCTATACAATTCACCGGACTTTTGCAAATTATCGTCTTCTTTAATTTTTACTGCTTCGGCCAGGCTGATATTATTTAATTTATCAGTTCCGGCCGGCCGGAAGTCCCTTCGGACAGACCGCAAATTATCATCTTTTAGGGCAAGTTCGGCTGCATTTCGTTCAGCGGAACTTCGGTAGGCCGCCCCCTCCGGAAAGGAAAGTGGAGCAAAAGAAATATTTTCTTGTTTTGCCTGAAAAGTTTTCGGTTTATCCATTTTAATTTTTTTGAAAAATAACGGGAGCGGTGTTTTTACCCCGCCCGCACCACCCCGGTCTATAATTTTATCGGAGTCAGAAGTAATTTTAACTTGCCCCTCATTAGACTGAGCCGGTTGTTCCAGGGTTCCGCCTAAGCGGGATGGTTCCGAAGTTATTAGCGCCGGTTGAATTTTTCCCGGTGTTACCGGTCCGGACGAATTAGAGATATCAACCGGAGTTTCGTTATCCTGTTTTTTCTTAAAAATATCGGAAAAACGCACCATAAATAAAAATTTACCCGTAAATTTTTATATTTCTAAATCACCGAAGGTGATTTAGAACGAAAACCATTATGGAAATCTTTCATTCCGCTTTAGCGAGACTCATGATGAGTCTCCGGTGAGACTAAAGAACTTTTTAAAGGTTCACTTAATTCACTACCGGTTAAATCTTTGATAACGGCCCTAATAATTTTTTCGTCAATGGAGGAAGCCTGTCGGCTCATCCCCACCAGCAAGGCCAGATCGCAAATGTTATTAATAACTCTGGGAACACCGTTTGTTCCCTGATGAATGAGCGGGAAGGTGTCTTCCGTAAAGATATCAGATTCTACCCCGGCCGTCCGGCAACGGCATTGAATATATTTTTTCGTATCTTCCACATCAAGGGTATCAAGATGGTATTTTAAAGATAACCGCTGTTCCAATTGTTTTAAATGAGCCACTTTATCTCTTAATTCCGGCTGGCCGAAAAGAAGCAGGGTTAACAGAAATTTATCATTGAGCTGAAAATTAAGCAAAAGCCGTAATTCCTCAAAAGTTTTTTCATCCTGGATTGCCTGGGCTTCGTCTATAATAATAACCGTATGCCTTCCCTGTTCAACTGTTTCATACAGAAGACTATTTAATTCCCTGACAGATTCGCTTTTACGCCGATCCCGAATAACATTTTTACCTAACTGGTAAATCAGTTCGTCTAAAAGTTCATCGGCCGGGATATTAGGATTAATGAGAATAGCCACATTATAAAGGGCGTTTTCGTTTAATAATTTTGAAATAATCACCCGGCTCAAAAGTGTTTTTCCGCTGCCGTATTCGCCGCTGAGCATCGCCGCGCCTTTACGTTCAAACACGGTATATAACAGACGGGTCAACGCTTCTTCGTGCTTTTGGGAAGCGAAAAAAAAGCGCGGATCGGGCGTGTTTTCAAAAGGTTTTTCTTTAAAATCCCAATATTTAAGATACATTTTGGCCTATTGCCCCAATTACCATGGGGTTTATGGTTCGGCTTCGTCCCGCCCTTTTCGGTAAAAGGGCGGGACTTCGCTCACCACCAGATAATACTATACCATATAAGTTATATCGTCAAGACAATTTTTTTGATTTACAAAAATTAATTGCTTTAGGTAAAACATTTTGCTATATTTCATCTTAGACAGATGAACATAGCTAATAAGGAAAAATAGAATGGCTGCTATTACACCCAAAATAACCCAGAATAATTTTTTGGGCAAACAGACCTTATTGGTTATTTCGCCTCACGCGGATGATGAAGCCTTCGGTTGCGCCGGCACCATCGCCAAAATTAAAGATCTCGGCGGCCGGGTTTATATTATGATTTTATCCATCGGCGACCTGAAACATTACGACGGTAAAAATACAATCGTCAAAGGAACCACCCGCCGTAAAGAATTTGAACAAACCGCCCGATTTTTAAAAATTGACGATTACGACATTGTTCTGGACGATGCCGAAAAACATTTACGGCTGGATGCGATTCCCCGGCGCGATTTAATTTCTCTGATTGAACAGAAAAGCCGGGTGGCCCTTGACCGGATCAAACCGACGATGGTCGCGTTACCGGCGATTTCTTATAATCAGGATCATTGCGCGGTATTTCACGCCGGTTTTACGGCCTGCCGGCCCCATCTGCCGAAAATTAAACATTTTCCTTCCATCGTTTTGGCTTATGATAATCCCACCCTTTTTTGGAACGTGGAGCGGGAAAAATTTCATCCTAATTTTTACGTTGATATTTCAAATTACCTTAACGTTAAATTAAAAGCCCTGTCTTTCCATAAATCACAACTGAAATCGCGGCTGCACCATTGCAGCCTGGAAACGCTGGAAACGCTGGTTAAATTAAGAGGCAAGGAAATTTCGGTGGAAGCAGCCGAGGCCTTTATGTGCTACCGTTTTGTGCTGTAATGATAAAATTTCATAAGGATATTCCCCATTCAAAACCAACCATCGGACCCCAGGAAATTGAGGCAGTTGGATCTGCTTTACGCTCTAATTATTTAGCCCAGGGCCAACTGGTATTATCTTTTGAAAAAAACTTTGCCGGATTTATCGGGATGAAATACGCTCTGGCCACGAATTCCGGCACGAGCGCCCTGCATCTGGCTTTGCTATCTTTAGGTGTTTCCAAAAAATCTGAAGTGATTCTTCCCAGTTATACCTGTTCGGCGGTTTTAAATGCGGTGAATTACGCCGGCGCCCGACCGGTGGTGGTTGACATTAATGAAACAGACGGGAACATTAATCCGCGGGCGGTTCAAAAAAAACTTAGCCGGCGCACCCGCGCCATTATTGTCCCGCATCTGGCCGGCTGGCCGGCCCGAATAAACGAATTCCAATTTCGGAATATACCGGTCATTGAAGATTGCGCCCAGAGTTTAGGCGCTTTATATAAAAATAAACCGGTCGGCGCATTCGGCGCCATCAGTATTTTTTCTTTTTATGCTACCAAGATGATGACCACCGGATACGGCGGGATGCTTTTAACCGATTCCCCTAATTTATTTAAACGCGCCCTAGACCTGAGGGAATTTGATAATCGCCGTCATTATACGACCAGATTTAATTACCAGATGAGTAACTTTCAGGCGGCCCTGGGCGCAGTTCAATTAGCCCGTTTGCCACGATTTATTCGCCGGCGTCGAGAAATCGCCCATTTATATAATATCTCCGGCATTTTTAGTGCGCTGATTCCATCCGCGCAAACTAGGCCTGTTTTTCACCGTTATATACTCCGGATTTCCAAAAATCCTAATGGCTTTATAAAAAAAATGGCTGAAAAAGGCATTGAAGTAAAAAGACCGGTTTTCCGGCCGTTGCATCATTATTTAAAACTTAACCAAAAAGATTTTCCCGTTACTGAAGAAATTTACAGGACTTTTATCTCCCTACCGATTTATCCCGCGCTGACCAACCGCGCGGTAAAATACATCGCCGGAAGCACCCGGGAAATTTTAACACGCTTATGAAACGAATCTTAATTAATGTAACAGAGCCGCTGGAATCGCGTCTGGCTGTAATCAGCCAGTCTAACGCCGTCCCGATGTTACATCGGGGGACAAATTATTTAGAAGAATTCTATCTGGAACGAGCGTCGCAGGAAACGCTGGTTGGAAATATTTATCTCGGCCGGGTGGTGAACATTCAACCCAATCTTCAGGCGGCTTTTATAGATATCGGCCTGGAGAAAAATGGATTTTTACACCTTTCAGAAACGCTTATTCCGCCCCCGCCTCTGGTGGGGCAAGCCAGAAAGAAAAAAACCGATATCCGCGATGTTTTGGAAATAAATAAACCGGTCATTGTCCAGATCATCAGGGATGGAATTAAAGCCAAAGGGCCTTCGCTTACTATTGATATATCTTTACCTGGGCGTTATTTAATTTTACGCCCTTATCCGCCCCCCCGATGTAACATCGGAGAACAAGCCCCGATAACATCGGGGCAAGCCGGCTCCCCGCCTATGGCGGGACAAGCCGGACATATTACTATCTCCAGGAAAATCAGCGGAACCGACGAAAGAATCCGGTTAAAAAAATTATTGCAGATGCTAAACCCGCCGTCTGATTTCAGTTTTATTATCAGGACCGCCAGCGGTTTAGTTGACTTTAAAGACTTGGAAAAGGATCTGCTTTTTCTAACGACACTCTGGCGCATTATCAGCCAGCGCCTGGCCCCGATGTCATCGGAGCTAGTTAAAACAACCGACGCCGCCGGTTTAATTTATCAAGAAAGCGATTTGGTTATCCGGACCCTGCGTGATATTTTTTCGCCTCTGGTTAAAGAAATCTTAGTTGATTCCGAACTTGTTTTCAATAAAGTAACGGATTTCTTCCGTTCCACGATGCCTCGTTACCAGAATCTGGTAAAATTATACCGCGGCAGCCGGCCGATTTTTGATGCTTTTAATATAGAATCCCAGGTCAAACAGGTTTACGAACGGGAAATCAAACTGCCCAGCGGCGGTTCAATCGTGATTGAACCGACCGAAGCGCTGGTTTCCATTGATGTAAATTCCGGTCAATTCCGTAAAAACGTTCCGCCGGAGGAGTTGGCTTTCCGGACCAATTTAGAAGCGGCGAGAGAAATTACGCATCAATTAAGACTGCGCGACCTGGGCGGAGTAATTGTTATTGATTTTATTGAAATGAAAAACAAAAACCATTCCCAGCAGGTAGAAAAAACAATAAAAGATGAGTTAAAAAAAGACCGCAGCAAAACTACTGTTTCAAGAATTTCCCGGCTCGGTTTAATGGAAATCGCCCGGCAGAAAATAGGACCGGGGAAGATGTTGATCCCGTATACTAACTGCCCCACCTGTAATGGAACCGGACTGGTAAAAAGCATTGAAACCATCGGATTGGAAGTACTCCGCCAGTTAAAATCATATCACCCGCGGAAAAATGCCGGATTAACGGTTAATGTCAGCGAACCGGTCGGTAATTTTTTAGAACAACCGGAAATAAAAAAAATATTTGCCGCCTGGGCCAAGAATAGCCAGGCCGATATTGTGATAAAGAAACATTCTCATTTTAATCTTGAAAAAATAGAAATAAATTGCTATAATAATATAATTTGACGAAATCAAATTTTATAGGGGAGGACAAATATGTACGCCATAATTCAAGACGGAGGTCATCAATACAAAGTTGCCGAAGGAATGACGGTCCGGCTGGAGAAGAAAAACCTTACGGCCGGCCAGGAAATCCAGTTTCCCGATGTGCTTTTGTATAGCAATCAAGCCCCGATACAATCGGGGCCAGATGACATCAGGCTCGGCAATCCTTTTGTTAACGGAGTTAAAGTTATCGGACAGGTCGTTGACCAGATTAAAGGCGAAAAGATTACTATTGT
>CAKKQI010000072.1 GCA_919901895.1 Candidatus Brocadiaceae bacterium
GCCATCCCCTCTTCCAGAACCCGGACCGATTCATTCAACCACGGCACAAAAAAGCGGTTGACCACAAAACCGGCCGAATCCTTAACCACAATGCCGGTTTTACCGGTCCGGTTGGCAAAATCAACCATCCGTTCCAGTGTCTCCGAAGAAGTCTTTTGACCGGGAATAATCTCCAGCAAACGGTTCTTAGCCGGGTGATAAAAATAATGGAGTCCGGCAAACCGGTCCGGCCGTTGAGTGGCGCCGGCTAATTCGGAAATACCGAATGATGACGTATTGGAAGTTAGAATTGTTTTCGGATGGCAAATGAGGTCAAGATTTTTAAATAAATTCGTCTTAACGCTTTTATCTTCAAAAACCGCTTCAATCACCAGGTCGGCATCTTTAAGGGCGTTAAGATCGGTTGTCCCGGTAATATTATTCAGAACCTGTTGCATTTTTTCCGTAGTGAAAATCTTTTTCGCGACCCCTTCCTGAAGCAGGGTTTTGATATTATTCAATCCCTGATCGACAAATTTCTGTTCTCGATCAACCAGAACGACCGCGATATTTGACTGGGCGATTTTCTGGGCGATGCCGGAACCCATTGTCCCCGCGCCGACCACGCCGATTTTCTGAAATGAACTCATAATCTATCGCCACTCAAAAATAGTTACACAATTAGGCATAATCCCGACAAAAACCGCGAACTTTTCAAGGTAATTAGTTCGACGTAAATAAAACCCTTTTTGATAAAAACTGATTATATTCACGAATCCGAAAAACGAATTAATTCGTCCCTGCTCCCACAACAAATCTGGTAACTCCTAAAATTCTCCGACGTAAATTGTAAGTATCCGCATGGTTGGCATGGGCAATCCAGCTAAGGATAGAAGCAGTAAGTTTATTTAATCCAAGCAGACCGACTCCATATAGCCATTGGAGTTGTTTTAATCGCTTCTTAAATCGCTTGATATTGTCTCTGTTCAATAAGCGATAACTCGGGAAAATACGATAGCCCAAGAAGTTCGTTCCTTGCCTCACTGGAAAAACATTGCATTTACGGGGATGCAGTCTTAATCGCAATCGCTCCAAATAGCGTTCCATCTCTTTCTTTATATTACGTAATTTCTTTTTATCATTATCCAACACCACAAAATCATCCACATAACGGATATAATACTCGCATCGCAGAGTTTCCTTCACAAAATGGTCAAATTCGTTCAAATAGATATTAGCAAAGAATTGGCTGGTTAGATTGCCAATTGGTAAGCCTTGCTTTCGTTCATAAGGGGTAAAAAGTCCATCGCCATCAAAATAGTGAATTACTTCTTCCTGTGGATTGCTTGAATCAATAAGCAGTTTAATTAACCAGAGACACTTTTGGTCAGTTATCCGCTTGGCTATCAATTCATATAAAATCCGGTGGTCAATACTGGGAAAATATTTTTCAATATCGCATTTCAAGACATATCTGTTCTTTCTGCAAAATTCAGTAAACCGATTAACGGCTTGATGCGTTCCTTTTTCTTTGCGATTGGCATAGGAATCATAGATAAACATCTTATCAAATATCGGTTCAATGATATTACATAAAGCGTGATGAACCACTCTATCACGGTAAGGCGCAGCACTTATCATTCGTTTCTTGGGTTCATAGATATAGAAACTTCGATATAAACCGGGTTGGTATGCATGATTTTGCAGTTTGTTCTGTAACAAAAGCAATTCTTCTTCTAAATTAAAGTTAAACCGACCAACATTATCCTGGAATCGTTTGCCTTTTTGGGCTTTGCGAGCAGACAGAAGCAGGTTCTTAAAATCGCAAACCTTATCCCACAAATTATTATAGGTTATCATTACCAAGCAGGTTTTATAGTGCCAGGC
>CAKKQI010000073.1 GCA_919901895.1 Candidatus Brocadiaceae bacterium
CCGGTGATTTATAGTCTGGTGAATAAATCTAAAAAACTGTTCCCGACTGTAGACAACGATGTTTCCAGTCAGATGACGGATCTACCTCAGGCATGATCTATCGTTGATTTTAATGAACCCCGTTTACGTCATATCAAAACACAATTCTGTTCTAACGGTTTAGTGTGTATAGCATTACAACTATTTAGCATTTCGCCCATTGGGTTTAGGGGTTTTTCAGACTAACTCATTATGCATCAATAGGTTACGGTAATTTCACGAATTCAATATGACGTAACTGGGTGAACATAAAGTTCGTTGTCTACCCAGAATTTGTTCAGTAGCCGACGAGTCTGCCTGCTATCAAGGTTTACTCTCGTTGATTTTTCCTGACTCTTGAACTCTTACGAAACGCCCCTTCTGTTATTTAAAGCGAGATTCTTCGCCCTTCGGGCTCAGAATGACATTCTTTTGAGGTCTGTTTCCTCATTTCGCAAGAGTTCTGTTACTCCTCAAAAATAACCACCGGCGTGCCCAATGGCGCCGTAAACCATAACTCCTCAACATCCTCGTCATCAAGAGCGATGCAACCCAGCGTCCAGTCAGCATTGCTGCCGCTTCCGTGAATCCCAATCCAGCCGCCCAGTTTAGTAGCCCAGGGCGGTTTTTCTTTTTTATTAATTGCTTCGGCAATCTGGTTGGATTCATCCGGAGTGATTAAACCTTCGCTCAAACCTCGTTGGGCGTCTTTAATATTCGGATAACTCAGGCCTAAAAACAGATGGAAAGAACTTTTTTCATTTCTCGTGCAAACATAATATTCGCCCACCGGAGTTTTTTTATCACCTTCCTGTTTTTTGGGTTCCCGGGGCGCCCGGCCCAGGCCAATCCGGTATGTTTTTATCGGTTGTGCTCCGGAGTATAAAAATAATTTCCGTTCACTTTTGATAATTTTTATGGAAATGTCCTTTAAAGGAAGGGCCAATTTATTTTCTTTAAGGAAATCAGCGTAGCGCTGTTCGGTATTTTTCAGTTTACTTTCAGCTGCGTTGGCCCGGAATCTATTTTTTATCCAGCCGCCCGGGAATTTATTCCAGGTAATAATTATTAATCCCAGGCAAAATATAAATAGCACCGGAAAGATAAAAATATTTTTTTTAACTGGAAATCGCTTGGGAAATGATTTTGTTCCCGGTTTCATAAATCTGTGTTAATTCGTGTGATATTCGTGTCTATCAGCGGTTAGACTCCAGCGCCAGATACGGCTGGTGGAATTGAACCTTGACATATTTGACGCCGTTTAGTTTAGGCGAAACCCGCAAAACGGATTTGAGATTGTTAATCTTTTCTTCCGGCGATAACTCCCCCACACCCAGCCGGGCCGAATATTCCGAACGACCCCATTGAATCGGCACTTTATTTTTAGTCCAGATGGTAATTTCACTCCCGATTAGGTCGGGACTCCGCTGTCGCTCCGTCTGCCCGGAATTAACCGGCCCATTCACGTTAGAGACATCAATACGATCAATCGCCAGGAGTTTATGAATTCCGTTTTCTTCCAGAACATCAGCCACGGCCAGGGCGCTCCGGAGTCCGGCATCAGCCCACTGTATCCCCGCTGGCGGCGGCTGAGTTCTCACGCCGGCAATCACCGGTAAGGTCATCGGCAGCGTCGGAACCGTCCGGTATTCGCCCGGTAACCGGACCGTTTCCTTGTCCACCAGATAATAGACCCGGTCTCCGTTTCCTCTTTTTACTTCCACTGAAACCACCGGTTGTCTGAGTTCCAATTTTAATTTTAAATTATTAGGGAAGCGTTTTTCAATGGAATGTACTTTAGCTACCCACGGACATTGTTGATAATGGGTTAAAATCTTAGCAAAGGCGTTTTCATCAATGATATTAGTAGTGAGCGGAGCCGAACCATTACCGGTGGAATCAATCTGAAGCGCGGTTCGGATAGATTGTTCAATCGTTTTATCGGTAACCCAATCAGGCAAAGTGGCGGCCTGGAGGTGATTCAGGTCAATCTGGTAACGCGGTTCGGTGGCATAATGCGCATATATTTTACGATGGATGAGCAACACTAAAAAAACAGCCACCCCGGCTGTAAAAATGTAAAGACCCCAGCGTTTAATAATATAAACCGGGATAAGTAATAAGGATTTCATCATACTGATTTTTATCGGCAATTTACAAGTTTTTGTGGACAAAAATTCAGAAAAATATTATGTTATCTATTATGTTAGATTTAGATTTTATCAGAAACAATCCGGACGCGGTCAAAAAGGCGGTTCGTGATAAAAACGAAAAATCCGACGTTGATGCTATTTTAAAAATAGACGCCGAACGCCGTCAGGTTATTACCGAATTGGATAACCTGCGTCATCAACGCAATCAAACTTCCGAAGAAATCGCCCGGTTAAAAAAAGAAAAAAAAGACGCTGATAAATTAATTCAATCAATGAAATCGGTCGGCGAGCGGATAAAAATCATGGAAAAACAATTGGAAGAAATAGATAAACCTTTACGGGAACAACTTTATTGGATTCCAAACGTACCGGCGTCCGACGTACCGGTCGGTGGAGCGGCTGCCAATGTGGAAGTACGTCAATGGGGCCAGCCACCGGCTTTTAATTTTACGCCGCAATCTCATTGGCTCCTTGGTCAACAACTTAAAATCCTGGACCTGGAACGGGCGACCAAGATCAGCGGCGGCGGGTTTATGATTTTAAAAGGAGCCGGCGCCGCCCTGGAACGCGCCCTGATTAATTTTATGCTGGACGTCCACACCGGACAACATTCCCGAAAGGTCGGGATTGCGCTCCCGCTTAAGGACTCACTATTTAATGATGGGATATCTCAACCCCGAAAGGTCGGGATTTCGCTTATCCCTAATGACTCACTATTTAATAAAGGGATACCTCAACATTACCAGGAAATCAACCTGCCTTATCTGGTTAACCAAAAGAGTATGTTTGCCACCGGCCAGTTACCCAAACTGGCTGATGATATGTATCAAACGGCCGAGCAATCCTGGCTGATTCCCACCGGAGAAGTGCCGCTAACCAATATTTTCCGCGATGAAATATTAGATAGCGATACTTTACCTCGTTATTATGTAACCGCGACGCCCTGTTTCCGGCGCGAAGCCGGTTCTCACGGCAAAGAAACCCGCGGGATTAACCGCGTCCACCAATTTAACAAAGTAGAACTGGTCAAATTCGTTCATCCGGATACGTCTTTTGATGAATTGGAAAAGTTGGTCACTAATGCGGAATCAATCTTGCAGGCATTGGGATTGCATTATCGGGTAATCAAACTTTCCACCGGCGAGATGAGTTTTGCCAGTGCGAAGACTTATGACCTGGAGGCCTGGGCGCCCGGATTGGGGCGTTATCTGGAAGTTTCTTCCTGCGGTAATTTTACCGATTTCCAGGCCCGGCGGGCCAATATCAAATTCCGCGACCCCGCCCAGGCGGGGCAAGTCAAATTTGTTCATACCTTAAACGGTTCCGGCTTAGCCCTGCCGCGCACCCTGATTTGCCTGCTGGAAACATATCAACAATCGGACGGAAGCATCGTCATACCTGAAATTTTGCGGCCGTACTTGAACGGGCAAGAATTAATCAAATCATAATCCCTTCTCTACATCTTATCAAACCACCCGCGGATAAAATGTTAGTAATTATTTAGCCGACTGCCGCCTATTAAGACGAGCCTCGCCCTGTTCCCACTACGGCGGGACAAGGGTTTTTGTTTACCCCATCCCGTCAAGGCGGGATTCGGTTTCCCCCGCCTTAGGCGGAGCGTGTAACTCAAAACTTTCCGCCATAGGCGGATCGCCTTTGGCGATAGTTTTGATTCCGAATCAACTCTAAAGAGTTGAGTTACAAAAAAACGTGGTTTTAGGATAGGTTCTTGGTACCCATTCAGCATATTAAAAAAAAATATGTCGCATCGGCATTAATGCCGATAATAAGAATAGACTTATGAAAAACATAGGGTGTTTAGTTTTAATCATCATCGGCTGGTCGTTTGACCCAGTCGGACTTTTCGCTCAGGCGAGCCACCAGGCGAGTCCCGATTACCTCGGGTTGAGCTACGGGGGCATCAATAGTGAGTCCTTACCCGTTAGCGAAATCCCGACCTTTCGGGGCGTGGGCGGACAGCCCGTAAAAATCGGCCGCGGGGAATTGACCATCAGCGCCTATTCACACCTGCGTTATACTTATACCAGAGATGAAGAACGCGGCACCGGCACCAACCCCATCTTTTCACCCTCAGCCACGCCGGACAGTTTTGACCTGGAACGGCTACGCTTAATTTTTTACGGTGATATTCTCGGTGATTTAACCTACCGTTTTGAATACGACCTGAGTCAAACAGAGCTGAAAGATGCTTTTTTCAAAATACCGCGACTGCCTTTTTATGACGGCAGTCTGACCTTAGGCCAGTTTAAAATTCCTCTTTCTAACGCCGGGTTATTATTAGAAACACCGCTTCAGGAAACGATTCAGGGACCACTGATTTATGAAAGAGGTCTCAATACCATCAGCGACCGCGAAACCGGATTGCTGTGGGAAGGCGATATGTTACGGGGTGATGTTCATTACGGCATCGGAATTTTTAACGGGAACGGGATTAATAAATCAGATGATAATGATGACAAGGACCTGTTATTTTATTTTAAAGTGGCGCCCTGGAAACAGGAAGAGTTTTCTAAATTTAAACCGCTGGAATTTGCCGCGGCTTTTATGAAAGGATCGGTAGCCGAGGCCGGTATCGGTTCGGACCCGCGGGAACGTTATACCTTTTCTGCTAAATACCTGATTGAAGAAATCACAATCTCTTCTGAATATATTTATCAAATACGGGATGCGGACGGTCCGAATAATGTTATTACCAAAAACTGGTATCTTCAATTCGGCCGGGATTTTAACATTAACTTCCTTAAAAAAAGACAGCCCATCCGGGCGCTTCTGCGTTTTGAAGGATATGAACCGGATAGTACAGTAGATGATAATGAAATTAAAGTCTTGATGCTGGGCGGTAATTGGACTATTAATCCCTACACCCGCCTGATGTTAAATTATGTTGCGTATGACGAAGTGCGTGAATTAGACAACGATGAAACTCTTTTGCAGATAGAATTCAAATTCTAACCGAAAGGTCGGCATTTCGCTTATCCATAAGGACTCACTATTTAATGATGGGATCGCTCAAAACGTCCGACCTTTATTTTTATAAAATTTCCCCTTTGGAGATGACCACCAAGCCGGAAGGGGTGACGGTGAACCGCTTGCAGTCTTCGGTTAAGTTATAACCTATTTCCATTCCTTCAGGTATTTTTACGTCTTTATCAATGATGGCGTTTTTTATTTTGGCGCCTTGGCCGACCTGCACTCCTTCAAAAAGAATTGATTGGGAAATATCGGCATAACTGTTTACCCGGACGTTAGGGGAAAGGATGCTATTTTGCACCCGGCCGCCGCTGATAATACAACCCTGGCAAATGAGTGAATCAAGGGCCGTGCCCAGCCGCCCCCCCGCTTCTTCCTGGGCGAAGATAAATTTAGGCGGCGGGGCCTGGACCTGGTAAGCGCGGATCGGCCACTCGGTATCATACAGGTTAAAAACCGGACTGACTGAAACTAAATCCATATTGGCTTGGTAATAAGCATCAATCGTGCCGACATCACGCCAGTATTTTGGCTGATGAGTTTGTTCGTCAATAAATTTGAAAGCCAGGGTTTCATATTTATGATGATGGACCACATTGGGAAGGATATCGTGTCCGAAATCATGCGTGCTGTCGGCGATTTTATCATCAGCCGTGACCGCTTCATAAAGCACAGCGGTATTAAAGATATAAATTCCCATTGAGGCCAGATAGGTATCAGGCGGCTCGTCCGGATGAGCATTAAAAGAGGTCGGCAGAAGATTTAACTGGTTTTTGGGTTTTTCGCGGAAATCTATTAAATGATTTTTGGAATCAACCGCCACAATGCCATAAAGATGCGCCTCATTTTTCGGAACCGGAACCACTCCCACAGTTATTGATGATTTGTGATCAATGTGATATTTTAACATTTCCAGGTAATTCATTTTATAAATATGGTCGCCGGCCAGAATAATGACGTAATCAGGATGTTCTTTTTCAATGGAATAAAGGTTCTGATAAACCGCATCCGCGGTGCCGAGGTACCAGCTGTTTTTAACGCGCTGCTGAGGCGGGATTGGTTCAATATATTCTCCCATAGACGAGGAAAGAAAACTCCATCCGTCGCGCAGGTGGCGGTTGAGAGAAACGCATTTATATTGGACCAGAACAATGATTTTACGCAAATGGGAGTTGATGGCGTTACTGAGAGTAAAATCAATAATGCGGTAAATTCCACCGAAAGGAACCGCCGGTTTGGTCCGGTCCCTGGTTAACGGGTCTAATCGTTCGCCTTTGCCGCCGGCTAAAATAATGGTTAATATCTTTTTGGTATACATTGGTAAATTGAGATTGTTGAAAAAGTCAACAATCTCACCCTGAACGAAGTGAAGGGTCTTATAACAACACCCGTATGGGTAGATTTAGATCCTTTGTTTCGCTCAGGATGAGCCTGTTATCCCGCCTTGGCGGGATTTCAACAGTCTCAAATTTTTCGCCTAAATTGATTTACTTCAGGGCTGTTTTCAACGCCTGCTCAATATTTTCCACGAAGATAAACTGCATCCCTTTAATGATGCGGGGCGGGATTTCCTTCAAATCATTTTTGTTTTTTTCGGGAAGGATGACTGTTTTAATACCGGCGCGGCGG
>CAKKQI010000074.1 GCA_919901895.1 Candidatus Brocadiaceae bacterium
CGTGGTTCAGGGGGGCGCCAATTTTCCGCTTCATCCGTCCTGCCCCTAAGCGGAACTATAAAATGACTTCGTCTATGCCGTTACGATTAAATTTCTTTATTAATGTTAAAAGGTAATGCCGATATACCTTATATTCAAAAACTATGTCGTATCGGCATAGCTAGAAAACGTCCCACCAGTCGTACGTCAATTCATCAGTAAACCGAACACCAGGAGTTCTTGTCGTGAGCCGACCGAACTATTAGATTAATCCTTGACTAATTTTGCAATCTGCCTATAATTATAAATAATTAATATCCCTATGTCAGATAAACAGATTGGTAATTCATCACAAAACATATTATCCAAACCGGATGATTTTAAGGCAGGTCAGAAAATCATCGTGCCGGTAGGCGGGATGCACTGTTCTTCCTGCGCGGTTAATATTGAAAAATCATTAGAACACGTTTCCGGCGTCCTGAAAGCCAACGTGAATTTTATTGAAGAAAACGTAACCGTGTATTATGACCCTTACCGGGTTGACCTGGAGCGCATTAAAAAGGCAATTGTCAAACCCGGTTATACGGTTCGGGAAACTACCTGGAGCCAGTCTAAATCTTTTTTCGCTGAAAAAGGTTTTTTTATCCAGATGCTTTTTTGCGCCCTGCTGATTATTTCCTCCTGGATTTTAGCATTGCTAAAGGTTGAGACCGCCTATAATTTTTATATCCATTTTTTTACCATAGCCGACCTGCTGGCACTGGCCGCTGTTGTCGTGGGCGGGTATTCTATTTTTAAGGGAAGCATCCAGGCGCTTTTAATGAAAGACCTGACCGTTTTTTCGCTGGTCAGTATTGCCAGCATCGCCGCGATTCTGGTCGGCGCGTATAAAGAAGCCGGGATGGTCATCCTGATTATGCTGGTCGGAGAAACGCTGGAGAAATTTGCATTGACTAAAACAAAAAAATCAATTGATAAATTAATGAAATTAGCGCCGGAGTCGGCCCTGGTTAAACGCGACGGGCAAGAAAGACAATTACCCATTGACCAGGTCTTGCTCAATGAGGTGGTTATTATTAAACCAGGGGAACGGATTCCGGTTGATGGAATCATGCTGAGCGGTTACGGTTCGGTTAACCAGGCAATGATTACCGGAGAGTCTTTGCCGGTGGATAAAAAGCCGGGCGACCGGGTTTATAGCGGAACCATTAATGAATCCGGTTCATTTGAAGTACGGGTTACGCAGATTGGGGACGATACCCAGTTGGCTCATATTAAACGGTTAATTATGGAGGCGGAAGCCGAAAAAGCGCCGATTCAACGCTTGGCCGACCGTTATGCCCGTTATTTTATTCCGATTGTTCTATCCACCAGTCTTCTGGTATTTATTATCGGATATCTGGTTTCCAATCATTTTTCCCATAGTATTCATCGTTCCATTACGATTCTGATTGTGGCCTGCCCCTGTGCGCTGGTGCTGGCGACTCCGACGGCCGTGGTGACCGCGCTGGGTAAAGCCGCCCGGCACGGGATTCTGATTAAAGGCGGTCCATCCCTGGAAGCCGCCGGGGCGCTGGATATTATTTTAATGGATAAAACAGGTACTTTGACCCAGGGGAAAATCCAGGTTTCCGATGTTAAAACTTTTAAAAATATTTCTCCGGATGAAGTAATCCGCCTGGCCGCGATTGCCGAAAAACGTTCCGAACATCCGATTGCCCGGGCCGTCTGTAAAAAAGCCGAAGAAATGAAACTTGACGTTCCGGCCCCCGTTGAATTTGAGTTTGTTAAAGGGATGGGCGTCAAAGTTAAGGTTGACCATAGTTGCATTGTCGTGGGGAACCGGGCGATGATGGAAGCGAGTGGAATTAATATTTCGCAAACTACCAATGAGTTTTTGACCGAGCAGGAAAAAATCGGCAAAACCTTTCTAATTGTAGCGCTTAATAATGAAATTGTCGGCATGATTTATGTTTCGGATATTTTGCGGTCCAATGTGGGCGAGATGGTGGCTGAGGCGCGAAAAATCGGCATTAAAAAAGTAATAATGCTGACCGGTGATAATCAGGGCGTGGCCCGGGCGATTGCCGAAAAGGTGGGGCAATTGGAATTTTATGCGGAGATGCTGCCCGAAGATAAGGTGAAAAAGATAAAGGA
>CAKKQI010000075.1 GCA_919901895.1 Candidatus Brocadiaceae bacterium
GTATCTTTCCTTTTTCCAGGTCTTCTTTTTCTTCGCCGGCGTCACTTTTACTTTCTTCTTCAGAACCCAGCGAGCCTGTTTTTAGGAACATTACTTCCACGCGTCTATTCTCGCGTTTATTTTCCGGTGTATTATTATCAACATTGGTGTCTTTAGGCCAGTATTCGCCGAAACTGGAAATAAACATCTTGGCCGGGTCAACGCTCTGGGATTTAAGGTGCATCCAGACATTGATCGCCCGGTGCGATCCTAATTCAATATTTTCACCGGTTTTCCAGGCGCCTTTGCTCTTGTTAATCGGGTCGGTATCCGTGTGCCCATCAATCCGGATGATATAATCAGGGTGATTCTTGATAATGCCCGCCAGGTTGGTTAAGATTTCTTTGGCTTTTTCTTTGAGCGAGGCGCTTCCGGAAGAGAATAATACTTCGCCTTGGAATTCTACGCCAGTCGGTGTTAATTTGCCGCCTTCAACTCCACGAATCATATCTCCTAAGTCTTTTTTCAAACTGTCTTCCATCTGGCTCATCGTTGCGGTGAGGCGTCTGTTTTCAGCGGCCAATCTGGCATTATCAGCTTTAACTTTTTCAACATTGGCCGAGAGTATTTTATATTCTTTTAAGGCGCGTTCCAGATCGGTCCGGTGTTCTTTTAAACCACTGATTTCGTTATGATACTGATTTTCCAGGTTTTTATAAGCGCGGGCTGAAACACATCCGGTTCCTAAAATACCGCTGACAGTCAAAATTGCTATTATTTTCCAACCTTTTTCCATAATTCCATCTCCTCCTTATTTTAAATGGGTTAAACTAACGTCTTTAATTCCAAAAATATTCAGGACTAACTGGCCGATTTCCTGGGTAAGGCCCATCGGTAAAGTGGTTTCTTGTGATGAGATTCTGACCGTATCAAAAAGAAAGGATCCGGTCAGGACCATAAATAATAACGCTGCAGCCAGTGTGATAATAAAAGCCGGGTGTGTTTTTATTTTTTTAGGTGGCAAGGAAAATGGAGTTTGGCTTACTGTGGCTGGTCCGGCTAACGAGGAACGACGAGAAACCGGTTTTACAGACAGTGGTTGTTCCGCGACGGTTTCGGAAAACTCTTCAGCCACTGTTTCGACCGCGTCGGTCCCGGCGTCTGTGGGGCTTTCATCAAGAAAAGTTGCTTCTGTTTCGGCCGCCTGACCCAATGAAGTGGTCGGGCTGCCGGTTTCTTCTTCAATAAAAGTTTGTTGGTCTTCAAGTCCGCCGGCCGGAGATTTTTCTTCCAGAGATGGAATGGTAATACCGGTATCACCAAAAGCCATTTCTTCGGTGATGCCCGAAGTCTGTTCTTCCATAAAAATGGCTTCTTCAGGACCAGCCGGTTGGTCAAGCAGAGATGGGGCAATTTGGTCCGGCGGGAGCATCACGGTTGGTTCGGTAATCCGTCCCTTCTTGAAATTTTCAACATCTTCTTTTTTCAAGATCATCTTATCTTTATCCCGGAAAGCCCTAATTTCTCCCTCGGCGATCATCTGTTTGAGTTCTTCTTCCGTAAGATTTAATTCTTTAAGGGTGTCTTCAAATGATATAAAATCTTCTTTGTGTTGCACCATAAAATATAAGCCCTAATGTATTATGTATTATATCGTATTTATCCGGCTGTTTCTTTAAAATTTATTATTATTTCCGGTCCTTTAATTCCTGGCGGATTTTATCAAGTTCTTTTTTAACTTCATAAGGCGGTAGGTAACGTGCGCTGGCGCGTTTGGTCGGGAAATCAACGCCATCCGGGATGTCCAGGTCATACTGAATATCTCGTAAAGTTTTCAAAGTAATATTATCTTCATTTGAATATTCATAGACCAGTAATTTTTTATTTTTGGTGTCAACCAGCCATAAGATAGTGAACTGGCTTTTAGTATTGGTGGTTAAGGCGATAAAATCGTTGGCGGTGCCGGCGGTAATATTAGCCGGTTCGGCGGCCGTGACTGAAGACGGCTGTATTTTTAACCAGACCAGCACCCCGATGATACCAATCAGAACGCCGATAATACAAAACAGGATTTTATTATTCATTTTTATCTGTCCTCCGCAATAAATTGAGATCCTTGAAATACCTTTCAACGGTCTCACCCCGATGAATATCGGGGTCTGCATCTGCATTTAATGAGACTCCCGAAACTAAGTTCGGGGTGAGATAATTGACTTTGTCAATAATCTCAATTTTATATTAAATTATCATAACTTATCCGTCAATGTTTTGCAAGTTTTTTTTTATTTTTTTATAAAAATTTTGGTGACAGGTGATTGACATCATTTTAAGTTATTGTTATACTATCAGGTATGCGCGATTCAGATATTTCCAGGTTAGAAACTAAATTTTGCGGTTTTAAATTAAGAAATCCGTTTCTGGTGGCGTCCGGTCCGCCCAGCCGCGATTTTAATATGATTAAACGGGCTTTTGAGACCGGCTGGGCCGGTGCGGTCACGAAAACAATTACCCTTATTCCCACCAAAGATGTTTCGCCCAGGTTACAGATTCTTAATTATGGGCACAGCACGGTTAATCTAGAATTAATCTCTTCGGTTTCGCCGAAATTATGGGTTAAATGGATTGCTGATTTAAAGAAAAAATATCCCCGGCAGATGTTAATCGCCAGCATTATGGGTTTACCCAATCCGGTCACCTGGAAAAAATTAGCCCAGTTGATGGAAGAAGCCGGCGCGGATGCCCTGGCCCGTGG
>CAKKQI010000076.1 GCA_919901895.1 Candidatus Brocadiaceae bacterium
AGTAATTTTTTCGGGGAAGCCGGCCCGTCTCAGAAATCTTTGTCCGCCTTCCAACAAAGTCACCAGGTAATTGGAAATAATGACTCCGGCAATATGATACAAGGGTTTCTGGTCCGGGTTTATTTTCACCGGGATACCTTTTAGATTTTTTATGAGCGACTTGATCTCCGGTAAAGCCCGCCGGGTTCCTTCGTAACTGCAGTAAGTTCCGGAAAAATTTTTAACAGATTCGGACGGCCGGGCGAAAGTTTGTAAGGGATGACAGGAACCGATTTGCACCCCGGCTAGTTTCCGGGCGCTTTTCAAAATAGCTGAAGAAAAGTTTCCGCTGCAGTGCAGGACCAACCGGGAAGACGTAAAACCATTATGAAAGGCGACCGTATCGCAAATTTTTTTAATCACTCCATCACTGGTCGTAATAAAAATAATTTCTCCGGCGCGGGCCGCCCGGACCGGATCATTTTTAATTTCAATCGGCCCACCGATAAACTTCGCCGCCTGCCTGGCTCGTTTCAAAGTCCTGTTCCAGAGCGCTTTTACTTGATAACGCCTGCTCCTCTGTAAAAAATATCCCAGCGTTTGGCCAACCCGGCCGGTCCCAAGAATTACCACATTAATTTTTTTCATTGAGAATAAAAAACCTCCACGCCTGCCGTCTGGTTATTCTGGGTAGAACCCATATTTTGAAGTGGGCACCGTTTATCAGTTTCAGATCATCCCACCCGGCTCCCGCCAAGGCGGGACAGGAGGGCTTCATCATTCACTATTAAAACGAGGCACCCAATTGAAATTTGTTGGTTCTCTTCAAAATAAACCATTAACGCACAGGGCAGAGGTTATCTATTTAAATTATATCTCTTATTTTGAATTTTGCAACTTTTTTATCCACTCGGCTAATTCTTCTTCAGTAATTATTTTTTTACTTACCAAAACATCTCTTAACGCCCGGATTAGTAAACCATCATCGGCAGAAATATCGGTTTTATCTTTCCGGCCGATCGTCCTTCCTTCGATAACATTGAGTAATTCTTCCTTAGACTTTAGTTTTTTACTTTTTTTCTGAAATATCTCGGCAATTTGTTTTTTTATCGCGCCCCGCGGCGCCAGCAACACGTTTACCCGCCAGTTCGTCGCTAATTGAATTTCTTCAATCGCTTCATAATCAGTCGGGTCGCTGATCACGATATTAAGAACATCGTCTTTTAAACCAATCGGTAAAAAGTTGTATTTCTCAATGAGCGTTCTGGGAATTTTTCTTATCAAGTTCAGAGGCAAAACCACGTTATCCAAATCAATAATTTCTATGCCCTGCTGCTCGGCAATAAAGCTTGTCAGGACTTCTTCTTTAATATACCCCAATTTTTCAATAATTTCGCCCAGCCGTTCGCCGGTTGATTGCTGGTACCCCAGCGCCGTTTTTAACTGGTCTTCAGTTATCAGACTGGCTTTTTTCAGGATTTCACCTAATTTGTATGTTTTAGAGGTATCAAATTCCATAGTATGTATTTAGGCCGGTTTAAAATATTTAATATCAAAAATATTGCCCTGCCGTTTGGTTTTATCCTCAAATACCGGA
>CAKKQI010000077.1 GCA_919901895.1 Candidatus Brocadiaceae bacterium
GATTATTTAAACTGGTTCAGGTATTGGAAGAGGAATTCCGGAATATTTTAGGGCCGCTTAATGGCCAAGAGATTTTCCTGATCGCCTGTTTCAGCGCGGTGGGCGAAGAATTTTTTTTCCGGGGCGCGCTTCAGCCAAAATTAGGATTAATCCCGACCGCTTTACTGTTCGGCTTATTGCATTTTCCGATCAATAAAAAATATTTAATCTGGACAATTTTTGCCGTCGTGATGGGGTTTCTGCTGGGCTGGTTATACCTTTATACGGGAAGTCTGGTCACGCCGATAATTACTCATTTTATTATCAATCAGATTAATCTTTATCGGTTATGCAAAATCAAATAAGCATTGATTCAGTTGAAAACCTTCCGCCTGATGTAGCGGCGACCTTTATGGTCGCCTCCTTTTGAATGGTAGGCCGCCGCGACAGAGAGTTTTAATTGAAGCATAAGCATTTCAGTCGCAGGACTAATCCCGATAAAATCGGAAAATCAACAAAACCAGCCCCGACGTCCGCCAGCGGGGCTAGTCTGCCTGAGGCATGAAACACAGGTCTGGCCGTGGGTGCTACGCTTTAGTCCGCCTAAGGCGGAGGAAATGATTTTTTAGGCTAAAGCCTAATGTCCATACAGTCGGGACTGGTTTTATGACAATTTGAACGACGCCCCTATAAATATTGAGTTACGGGCGTATAAATCACGAGTCATTGCCTTAGAGAAATCCCGACCTTTCGGGAGTGAGTCATTAGGCGTATCAGCCAGAGGCTTGAGCCTCTGAGGCTCATCCGTCCTTTGGCGGAGACCCGCCTTTGGCTGGAGCGAAATCCCGTCTGTCCCGATTTTATATCGGAGACCTTTTGGGAATTTTATCTGCAGCCGCAAGTGCCTACTTTTTTCTTCATCAGTTCGCCGCAACATTCCGGTACGGGGTCTGTTTCAGAAATAGTTTTAGGCGGGCAATCATCAGGACAGGTTTTACATTCATAAATTACTTTCTTGACGTCTTTTTTCGGCTGAGTCGGTTCGCCACCGCAGCCGCAAGTTTCCCAACCCATAAAAGTCACCCCCTTTTATAAAAATTTTACTTTTATAATAACTATAAAATAAATTATTGTCAAGCAGTATTTTTGCATAATATTTTATCAGGCCCAGGTGGGATAAAATATTATTTACATATCTTCCGTAAACGTTTGCATTACTTCCCCCAGGGCCGGACGGATTTTGCGATAGATTTCCTCCGGTTTTTTAGCCGGCCCCGCTGGTCCCGCCATCGGTGGGGATTGCCCGTTTGCCTTGAGGAGATGTTCTTTTATTGATATGCCGAAAAGCCGTTCGTTTTCTTCCAGATACGGTTTAATCAATTGCCAGTCATCATTGGTAAAAGGGACAAACTGTCCGCCGTGGAGTTGGGTTTGGTCTACTTTTCGGTCCGGGTCACGTACATAAATTGCCCCGCCGGTGGCCAGCGAAAAGAGATTACCGCCCGGATAAGGCGTTTCTAATTCTTCCAAAATCCCGTTATCATTAAATCGGAGGCCGTTGAGTATTGCGAATCCGCCGCCTTTTAACGGGTCGCCGGCCATAAAAGATTCGGCCAGGTAATCCAGGCAGGTGCCGTTGATAATTACCCTCGGTTTGCCGACTCCGTTAATCAGCGGCCGGCCGGCCGCGTTACCTAACACGTAAACTTCACCGCCCTTGGCCCCGTACATAAAAGTCTGGCCGACGTGGCCGAAGATGACCAGTTTGCCGCGTTTTAAGATCTGCCCGATTTGGTCCTGGGCGCTGTTATGAATGTATATTTCGGCGCCATCCAGGCCCGAGGCGGTATAATCGCCGGAACTGCCGTAGAGGTCAATTTGGACGCCATCCGAATCAGCGCCCAATCCGCAGCCGCAGAACCGCTGGCCGGTTAGTCCAAAGACAATAAATTTTTTCCAACCATTTTTATACGCTTCCACAATTATTCTGGAAACGCCGTCATCGCCTTCCGGCGGAAAACCGGTGGCTTGGATTACCAGCGTTTCTTTTTCCGAGGTATTTTTATTAATTTTATCGCCTTGCATGGCCAAAAGGTAAGGTAATTTTTTATTAGTTTTCTTGATTTCCGGAATAGACTGAAATAGGTTAACCAGATATTTGTCAATCATAGCTAAAATAGAACTCCGTTTTTTGCCGCCGGTCGGATAAAAACGGTCGCGCAGCCAGGTTAAGGTTTCAATTGTTTCAGTAAATTGTAAACCATCTTCTCCCGCCGACCGGACCAGATTATCTAACGCCTTGGATAAAATAGGATAATCTGATTCCTGAATAATCGTTTGTAATGTTTTCACGTTAGTTAATGTCGCGGAGGTCTTTAGACCTCCATCAGATGGAAACCGACCACGTCCCGTTGGGACTCCGTCCCGCCATGGCGGGACGGGGTCCCTTGCGGGAAAGGTTCCCGCTACCTGGTTGAATAAGGTAACTTCCGGTTTAGCATCTGATACAGATTCAACTTTTTTGCCGAATTTGTCAGCGCAGGTCAAGACCTGTTTTGATTGATCAAGCGTATAAATAAAAGACCCGCCGTCCGTATGGCTC
>CAKKQI010000078.1 GCA_919901895.1 Candidatus Brocadiaceae bacterium
GACCGTGGCAATCTCGTTTGTGATATGAGATTGCTTCGCTATCGCTCGCAATGACCATGCCATGCCGCATGGCGTGGCACTTTTGGGATGCCTTGTTTCCCGTTTCGCAAGAGTTTCAGAAGATTAGGGTTTCCCGGTTCAATCAGGAATCGCAACAGTGCATTAGTTCCCCTATGAGCCCCGATATGCATCGGGGCGAATTGGACCCCAGCGTATGGCGGGGTTATCGTATCATCAAAGGGGTTCAGGGGGTTAATGGCAGATTTGGGTTGGGTTTATTTCATACGGCTGAATAATTATATTTTATTTTTATTTAAGCTCTGAACTCTTGCGAAAACTGCGGGTAGGCGGAAGCCAGGGCTTCCGCCTACCCGCAGACTCGGTAACCGAGGGTAGGTTCAAGCCCTTGCCCCGATTTTATCGGGGCTTGCTTGATCTACAATTTCGCGCATTTTTGTAACGATTTCTCGCGTCTTTGTAGGCACGAATTCATTCGTGCTCTTAAATTACGCGTTTTATTCGTCCGGCAAAAAACGGGGCACGGTTCTAAACCGTGCCTACAAACTTATGGCGGAAGCCAGGGCTTCCGCCTACCCGCCTGTCTGCGTCCCGATAGCCATCGGGACAGGCAGGCCGTGGCAGGAACAGAAGGGGCGTTTCGCAAGAGTTCAGTAAGCTGAGTCATTATGATTGCTACCGGACACCAACCTAATTATTTACCTTATGTGGGTTTTTTTCATAAAATTACCCGCTGTGATATTTTTATCCTGGTTGATACGGTCCAGTTTGTTAAACGCGGAACCTTTGGCTGGATAAATCGTAACCGGATCAGGACGGCCGCCGGCCGGCCCTGGTTAACAGTCCCGGTTCTAACCAGCGGGAAATACCACCAGACGATTATTGAAACGCAGATAGATAATTCCCGCCCCTGGCGCAGAAAACACTGGCAATCAATCTTGCGGGCTTATGAAAAAACCCCGTATTTTAAGCACTATAAAATTTTTTTTGAAGATATTTATCAGAGAGAATGGCAAAATCTGGTTGATTTAAACGAGGTTATCATCCGATATCTTATAGAGCAGTTTAATATTAAAGTGTTGATTACTAAAACTTCTTTGCTAAACGTCCAGGGGCAAAAAGCCGATTTAATTATTGATCTCTGTAAAAAAGTAGGGGCCGATACTTATATCCACGGCCGGCACGGACGTGATTATATCGACGAGTCAAAATTCGCCGAACATAATGTTAAATGTATCCGGCAGGAATTTAAACATCCGGAATATAAACAATCTTATGAACCATTTATGCCGGACCTGTCCGCCATAGATTTATTATTTAATTGCGGACCGGAAAGTGCAGAAATTATCAAGCAGGCCGGAAATTTTTCCTAAACAATATGTCCTCTCATTTAGTACAATATCTTCAAATTTTTTTAATTGCGCTGGCCGTCAGCTATCTGGCTACTTTCCTGGTTAAATGGCTTACCCGTCGGCTGGGTATTATTGATAAGCCCGGCCCGGAAAAAATCCATGCCAAACCGGTTCCGCGGTTGGGTGGCGTAGCAATTTTTCTCGGGTTTATTATCAGCGTTCTTGTTTTCGGCCAGAATGATTTTAACTGGCCGCCCAGGATATTCGGAGCCGGCTTGCTGATTGGTAGCACGCTGACTCTTTTAATCGGTATTATTGATGACATCAAACGCGTTCCCGCGATCGTGAAATTGCTGGTTCTGTTCGCGGTTACTTTTATTCTGGCTGCCTATGGCGTGATTCTAAATTTTCCCCTTCCCCACGTCGTTAATTTGATCCTGACTCTTTTATGGCTGGTTGGCGTTACCAGCGCTTTTAACGCGATTGATAATATGGATGGCCTGGCTTCAGGACTCGCCTTTATTGCCGCCACAGCTTATCTGGTCGTGGCCATTCAAACCTATCAATGGACTTGGGGTATCTTGGCGGTGGCTTTAATGGGTGCTAATCTGGGTTTCCTGTTTCATAATTTTCATCAGGCTTCTATATTTATGGGCGATTCCGGCAGTTTTTTTCTCGGGTTTACTCTCGCGGCGCTGGGTATGATGGGTGGTTGGTCCAGTCATCCGGTTAAGGCCTCCATTATTCCTTTGATTATTCTGGGTGTGCCGCTCTTTGATTTCGCGTATATTGTCATTACCAGACAGAAGAAAAAACTGACTAAAACAATTACAGAAATCGTTAACTATACGGGACACGACCATCTCTCGCACCGGCTTAACCGGCTGGGATTAAATATGCGCCAGACAGTTTTATTTGTTTATTTAATAGCCCTGGCTCTTTCTTTGGGAGCAGTGATTTTACGTAATACCAGCCACTGGGAAGCCTTGCTTTTACTGGGACAATTTTTTCTGGTGATGATTATTATCATTATTCTGATGGGATTATCCGTCAGGAACAGATAAAATTTTCTAAAGAAAAATTTCTTGTAGTGAGTTTACCGAACTATATGTATGAATCTTACTGGGGTTTTACCGAAAAACCGTTTCAGAATACGCCGGACCCGCGGTTTTTTTATTATTCGTCTCAACACGAAGAGGTCTTAAATCGCCTGCTTTATACGGTTCAGGAAAAATTAGGCGCCGGAATGCTAACGGGTATCTTCGGTTGCGGCAAGACATTAATTTGCCAGACCTTAATTAAAGAACTAACCAAAACCGGCCAATATAAAATCGCCTTAATTTCAAATCCTCAACTTTCTCATATAGAATTACTCAGAACCGTTGCTTATCATCTCGGCGTGCCTAACCTGCCGGTTAAAAAATCAGAAATTATGACCGATTACCTCGTCCAGGTTATCGGGGAATCGTTAAATAATAACCATTCCGACGGCAAGCATACGATTATTATTATTGACGAATCACACCTGATTAACGATTACCAGATTCTGGAGGAATTAAGATTGTTGCTGAATTTTCAACTGCCGGAGCAATTTTTATTGACTTTGTTGTTGGTCGGCCAGCCGGAACTCCGTAAAAATATTGAGTCTAACAAGCAGTTATCACAGCGAATTGCCATTCGTTGTCATCTGGAACAATTTAATGTCCATGATACTAAAAATTATATTTTACACCGTTTAAAAGTGGCCGGCCAGACCCGTCCGATTTTCGGCGAAAATGTTTTTAAATTAATTCATGAAGGTTCGGGCGGTATTCCCCGCCGGATTAATCATATCTGTAATATAAGTCTTTTGGGCGGATTCAGCAAAGAAATGTCTTTGATTGATACTGATATCGTGCAGGACGCGATTAAGGAAATGGGGGAGTAGTAAAATATAAATTAACGAACGAATCGGACAAAGATAGGATTAGTGATTAATTTATTGTTCAATTCATCCGTCACATCCAGACGATAGTAGAACTTTTCTTTTTCTTCAAAATAATTATCCTGAAAATCTGTTTCAAATGGGGTTGTTTCGTTAAACTCTTTGATTAATCGTCCATTTCTGATTATTTTAACCGTGATGGGATATTTTTCAGGTTGCCCGCTAACATTTCGGTGTGATATTTTAATATGAAGTAATGGTTTTCCCGGACAGCCGATTTCTTCTCCGGAAATGGCGAAGATTTCGTTTTTATCCGCCGATGAGGCGGAAACGGAAAAATCCTCCAATTGCATCAGGGCTTTATTTTTATAATTAGTAACTACATACATCCGTCCGGTTTTAAGGGCCTCCAGTACCGACGCATCCCGATTAGGTCGGGATTCTCCGAAGGAGTCCGTATGACTCTTCGGAGTCCATCGGACCGCTGTCGCTGCATAATTTTTTTCTTTTACCCCGTCTCCCGCTTGTGGCGGGACGAGTTTGGCGGGGTTGACCAGAAAGACCGTTAAAACGCTGTTTAAGATTTTTTTTCCATAATCATCCAGTTCGCCCATCGCCCAGACCGGTGATTTTCGTTTGCCCTGGCAATATTCTTTCAGCACCTCATCCCAGACACCGCCGATTTGTCCGACTTTTTGATACCCTTCTTCAAAAATCGCAAAGCCGGTATAATTAAATGTTTGGCGTAAAACGGTTGGATAAGGAATGGTATTGATATTAACACCGTTCATTTTCATGGATTCTTTTGCTTCGGGATGAGCCCAGAAAACCAGTCCGTTTCTGGCGGTAACATAATCAATTAAATCTTGATACGGCCGGGTCGATTGGTCCCCGTGATATTGGTCGTAATTAGAATAACCGTTACTGATAACCGGTAACTTTTGGTAAGCATCCGCTTGTTTCAAACCGATGACCAGAAGATGCTGGCCGCGGTTATTCAGGGTTAAATTATTTTGAAAAGGGCTGCCGCTCCAGTAATAAAAAGGAGCGGATTCCATACCGTCGATAATAACAATATCCTGATTCTGTTTAGCCGCCGTTTCAATCTGTTTTAAATATCGGGATACCCCGAATTTGAAAACAGATTTTTCTTCCACCACGTAATTAGTCAGCCAGCGTAAGGGCCAGAGACTGTATTCATATTTCTGCGTATCGTGGTCGGTGATAACCAGGACGTCAATTTGGGACTGGCGGGCTAATTGGATATAATCATTAATTGTCCTGGTGCCGCCGCTGACCGGAGTCTGGAGATGGATCACCCCTTTTAATTGTCGATAATCCTGCTTTAGCGGGGTAAGATTATTTAAAGTTGTTTGAGGCGGTTCAGATGAAGGAGCGGTTAAAAGATTTAAAGAGATAAAAAAAAATCCGGCTAAAAATAGCGCGACTAATCGGACTTTCATAATTATGGGACGGCTATTTTAATGATTTTTACCGTCGTATAATTTTGCCGGTGTCCGGTTTTCCGGCGATAATTCTTGCGCCGTTTAA
>CAKKQI010000079.1 GCA_919901895.1 Candidatus Brocadiaceae bacterium
ACGCCAACGCTGACCCCAACACCACTGCCGATTCCGGTTCCGATACCAGTGCCAACTCCAACGCCAACACCGGTTCCAGTTCCTACGCCGGTACCAACGCCAACGCTGACTCCAACACCAGTGCCGACTCCGGTTCCGATACCAGTGCCTACTCCAACGCCTACACCAGCACCAACCCCGGCTCCGACACCTGTACCAACGCCAACCCCAACGCCGACTCCGACTCCAATACCGGCACCAACCCCAATGCCTTCGATGCCAGGTCGACCACCTAATAATGCGCTGGCAAGTGGTTTAGCACCATGGATTTTATTTTCTTCTCCTTCCATACCAAGTTGGGAAGCGTGGTGGACCAGGAATAGATTATACTATTTATCGTTTAAAGAACCAATTGAGTGGGAATCGGTAAAACTTTTAAAAAATGAAGATAATCCGGATAAAAAAGATCCTGATTCAAGTGAAACAACCGCGGTAAAACTTAAATCAAACAAAAAAATTATTGATACTTTATCTAACTCTTTGCAGGATGATGATTATTTAACCAGAATGAATACAGTCTTAGCGATGGCTAAGTTCCGGGATAAAAAATTTTTAGAATCTATCAAAAAAGCTTTAACGGATAAAAATCAGTACGTTCGGAATACGGCGATATTATCATTAGGCATTATGGGTGACCTAACGGTGGTTAAAGACCTTAAGGAAATTCTTTTATCTTCCGAATCTCAAATGATTAGCCAGGCCTATGCGGCCTTAGCTCTGGGGTATCTCAAAGAACAATCTTCAATTGATGCTTTAAAAGAAGTCTTTAATCAAAAAAAAGTAATGAAAATAGATGTTAAATGTGCGGCTTTGCTTTCATTAGGTAATATTGAAAATCCATCGGTGATTCCTTTTTTAGGTAAGATTTTAAATGATAACAAAGAAAATGTCCATGTTCGGGCCTATGCTGCTTTGGCTTTAGGTCGGATTAAAGATGAAAAGGCCTTGCCGTTTCTTAAACAAGCAGTTCAGGGAAGAAAAAACGAAATTCAAGGTTCCGTGGCGGTAGCTTTAGGACTCATTAAATCCCGACATGGTTTAACCGATTTATACGATCTTTTTACGAAAAGTCGGGATAGTGAGGTAAAAGGATTAGCGGCGCTTTCACTGGCTAAATTAGGTGATAAATCATCTGCTCACTTACTTTTAAAGGCGGCTAAACAAGGAGATTATAATCTGGGCGGTTTTAGTATATTAGCTTTGGGTATGCTGGGCGATGAAAAATCTAAAAAAGAATTACGGGCTATTCTGGCAACAAAAAATAAACCCTTTATCCGGGGGGCCGCCGCTCTGGCTTTAGGTATGCTTAAAGATGAAGAATCCGTGCTTGATTTGATTAAGGTGGTGGAAAAAGAAGAGATCTCTGACTCGGTGACTTGGTCTTACGCGATTCTGGCTTTGGGAATGATTGGTGATAAGCGGGCGGTGCCGGTTCTGGAAAAGATTTTTGAAAAAATTCAGGACCCGGCATATTTAAACCTGGCTAATGCTGGTTATAATAATATCACCGTGGCTCTGGCTAAGTTAGGTCAACGTGATAAAGTCCGCGAAATTTTACATAAGAAATTAGAAGATAAGTCAATTCTTTTTGACAATAAGTTGAAAATTCTGCACGGAATTGGTTATGTCGGTGATGAAACTTCGATTGACTTGTTGCTCAATTTTTATAACAACGAAAAAAATGCTAAGTTGCGTTCTTACGCTGTCTTATCTTTGGGGTTTATTTTAGATAAAGATAAAATTACGCCTTTATACAAAATAATTTCTGATGGCAACCATACCAGCACATTGGAAATCATCGGTAATATCCTTTTAAGTCGGCCTGATTAATATCGGAGGAGGTATTATGAAATTTCTAAAGACAATCCAAATGAAAAAAAATAATTATCATCGGTTATGCTTAAAATTATTGTTTATTAGCGGTAGTATTCTATTCTTTTTTTGTTTGGTTTCCATGCCGGTATCCATCGGCGGATCGTTTAATTCCGTTTCTGCCTGGTGCCCGGATGCGAATATGTGGGACCGGATGGAACAATGGAGATGTGGTGGGGGCCCCCGAGATACCTGGGCAACTTATATAAGGTATAAACAGGCTCTCCGAGCGGGTTATCCGCCAGCTCATAATGGTGACGGTGCGCCGGACTGGGTCTTTACGATACCTTTAAACGCACCTATGCCGACCGGTACGCCAACTCCGACACCGGAACCAGTTCCTGTGCCAACTCTAACCCCGATGCCGACACCTGTGCCAGAGCCAACTCCTATTCCTACGCCGGTTCCAACGCCGACGCCTACACCAACACCACCGCCAATTCCGGTTCCCACGCCAACACCAACGCCGACGCCTGCGCCGACGCCGACGCC
>CAKKQI010000080.1 GCA_919901895.1 Candidatus Brocadiaceae bacterium
CATTGCCCCTCGGCCGAAAGATGGACCCAGGGCCGCAACGGTGGAAGAATGGCAGAGTCGGGCTTCGTGTTCAAGATAGACTACGCCTAAGGCCCGGTTAAGTTTAGAGAGCAGATAACATTCCTCGTTATCCAGAGCGGCGCCGCCGATGCCGGCCAGCGATTCAGCCCGGTTAACGGTTACGCCATTCTCATCTTTAGTGGTAAAATTGCCATCGCGGGTCGCTTTGATCCGTTTTGCTATTTCTTTGACCGCCCAGTCAACCGGTTTTTCTTCCCAGTGACTGCTATTGGGCGCCCGGTATAATACCTTTTTCAGCCGGCGTTCGTTATTAACGATTTGATAGGTGGAGTTTGATTTGCTGCAAAGAGACCCTTCGTTAACCGGATGGTCCGGGTCGCCTTCAATATTTATTAACTTCCCGTTTTCCGTATGAACAATCTGCCCGCACCCGCCCCCGCAGAAAGAACAGATTGACGTGGTTTCTTTGGCATACCGGAGCCGGTTTGGAACGCTCTGCGTCACGGCCGGGAAAATGCCCCTTGGGACAAGTAAAAGGGTTGGGACTAGACCGCTAAGTTTCAGAAAGCCCCGCCGGTTAATTTTGTTAGAGTCCATAATTTTACCCCTTCCGCCTCATCCCGCTCCGCCTTAGGCGGAGGCGGAAAGAGGAGACTAAAGTTTTCTATTATTGGATGCTTTGTATATACATATATATTATTGCCAGGTAGAAGGGTGTTATCCCTTCTACCTAATGCGCGATAACCGTTATCTCCGGCTGCACCTTCTTAAAACTTTAACTCTAATTGCAACAGGATTTCGTTGTTATCCAGGTCTAACCTCTTCGCCTTAGCCGCTACCCAGGTGTCATCATCAATACTGTTGTAGTTAATCATCAAACGGGTCTGCTTATTCAGGATAAGGTTAGCGCCTACGGTCAGCATAGTTCCTTCCCAATCAGTATCATTGGGATCAAGGTCTCCGTCATCATATTCATAATTTTGGTATCTGATGACCGGTTGTAACGCCTGGTTTTCTCCGGAGAGGAACCCGTGTTTTAGTTTATAGGCCACCTGAAAGTACCAGTTAGTAGTTTCGGCATCATCCCAATTCAGTCTATCATTTGCCGAATTCTGTTCTTGCTTTTGCGAAAGGTATTCAAAGCGTGTTTGGAGAGTGCCGCCACCCAGTTCCTTTTCATATTGGACTGTACCGGCCAAACGGGTTCTGAGTTCCATCCCGGTTTGCCCGGACGCCTCGTCTTCTTTCCCCTGGGCGCCTTTCATATAACCGAGTCCGAAACCTAACCCTTCTAACGACGACCCCTTTTCAAATAGGGCGGCTGTAACTCGAAGCATCAAATCTTTCTGGTCGTTTGTTTCAGGATTGTTAGTGCCTTTGCCGTTAAAAATACCCAGAAACCATTTTAGCTTCTTGTCATTAGCCGCACCGTCTATCAGAAGACCGGTATCGCGGTCGGAAATCGTCCCCGCAGCGCCGTTGCCTCCTTCATATATCCACGGCCCGCGGACGAGTTCATCGGCCGGAGTGCCCCATTTAAGACCGGCTTCCGATAAAGGATACTTGTACTGACCAGCCGTGATGTTAATGATAAATTTTTCGCCTAAGGTTATATCTTCAAACTTAATCAAGGCGTCTCGTGAAGTAGCGTTACCTAAAACTAATTCTTCCTGAAGACGATAAGCCACTTTGGGAACAACATGCCCTGAAAGAATGAGACGGGCTCGCCGCGCCGCAAAAACATCCGGTGTATCAGTTTGGGTTTCATCATCCTGGACGCTCGTACCCCAGAGATGAATGTAACCACCAACGGTCAGGTCTCCTTGAGCGACCTTGATGGTGCCTCCTTCTTGAGCAAAGGCCGTTAATCCTAAACAAAGCAACGTCATTAGACCTATGCCCAAACCTATTAAACCTCTTTGCATTCTTTAATCACCCCCTTTTAATTATTATTAAATAAATCAGATTGTTCAGACCAACTTTCCGAGTGCGTCATATGATAAGACAACAGACCTAATTCTATCGCCATATCAATATTAAGTAATCTAATATTTTCAGGAGCATGAATCTGATACGGAACAAAGTTCAGGATTCCTTCTATGCCTGTTGCGCTTAATTGGTTGACGATTTCTTGAGCCTCCGTAGGCGGAACCGCCATAATGGCAATTTTTATATTATACGCCTGGATGATTTTTTTGAAACGCGACATATCACTAACAAAAACGCCTTGATATCTCATTCCGATTTTTTCCGGGTCATTGTCAAAAACAGCCGCAATTTTAAAACCCTGTGTTTTAAAACCTTCATAGGTTAATAAAGCCCGACCTAAATTCCCCAGCCCAATTAACGCCACACTCCAGTCCTGGTTAATCCCGAGAATTTCTGTCAGGTGCTTTTTTAACGCTTCAAGATAATAACCCCGGCCCGGCGTGCCAAATTGCCCAAAATAAGTCAGGTCTTTGCGGATTTGAGCAGCCGAACATCTGGTTAAGCGTGATAATTCATCTGAAGATATTATCTCCTGCCCGCGAGATTCCATCAATGCGCGATGATATAAAAATAATCTTTTTACGGCAAACGCAGGAATTTTTTTAGGGACACCAGAGTTTTTATTCATATATGGTGAATAACATCACTGTGAAAATAATCTCAAATATGTTGAAAAAAATTTACCTCTTTTAATTAAATCATTTTAAATAGCGGACACCATACAAAAAATGCCGATTTTTGTCTCCTTTAAGCAGTAATTGTGAATTTAATTACACATTTTGACAAAAAAAACGAGATTAGCAACTTACTCTCACATCTATAGTATACACTTGATTTTTTATTTGTCAAGCGAAAAAGAAAATTTTCACAAAGATTTTTTTTAAAAAAAATCATACCTATTTAGCCGAATGCGCTATGG
>CAKKQI010000081.1:0-12466 GCA_919901895.1 Candidatus Brocadiaceae bacterium
GAACTGACTAAAGCCATTACCTACGCGGCCGACCAAAACGTCCGAATTATCTGTGTTAACCTGGCTACGCCGGTTTGGTCTGAGGCCTTAAAAGACGCGGTCGAATATGCCCGGGAAAAAGGGTGTCTGCTGATTGCCCCGGCGGGAAACGAGGGAGCCAATGTGCCGATGTATCCGGCCGGTTTCAAAAACGTCATTTCCGTAACCGGCACAGACGAAGAAGATAAACCGACTAATGGAGTTAATATTGCTAAAGGAACAACGGTCGCGGCGCCCAGCGGCGTGGTTTCTACTTTCCCTTATCAGCAATATTCTAATATGGGTTATACCTCTTGTTCCACCGCCATAGTTACCGGTATTACCGCCCTGCTTATTTCTAAAAATAACCAACTGACTAACGAGCAAATTAAATCCATTATCCATTATGCGATTGAACCGATTAAGATTGAAGGGTTTCCCGAATATTTCCAGTTCGGTCGGATTAACGCCCTGAAAGCCCTGCAAAGAACCGACTCCGATTATAAAGATGTTGCCATAAAAAGTATTGAGGTCTTTCCCCGAAAACCGCAACCCGGGCAGGAAGCCGAAATCAGGGTTATCGTAGAAAATCAGGGGAATGTTAATATAAATAATCTGACGTTTAAAATATGGGCCGACGGGATTGAAATCACCAAAAAGGAAAAAAAGAACAACGGCATTAAAATAGGTCAAGTCAAGATGGGCGAGTCAGAAGAAGTGGAAATAGACTGGGCAGTACCGGCTCAATCTAAGGAATACACCATTAAAGTTGAAATTACGCCGGTTGCCGGAGAATCTGAAACGTTTAATAATACTCTGGAAAAGAAAGTCACGATAGACCAGGCCGTTTTGCGTGACGTAACGATTAAAGACATTCAAATGAGCGAATTAAAATTACTCAAATCAAATCTTACTTTTGAGGTGGTGGTTCAGAATTTAGGCGCTCAATCGGAAGATAACGTCTCAGTGGAGGCGTATTTTCTTGGATCAGAATGGAAAGAAACCAAAATAATTCAGCGGTTAGGGATCGGCGAAGAAAAGACCCTTAAATTTGAATGGACCGGGGTGGAAAACAATCGTGACCCTTACCAGGTTTTTAAAGCCCGGGTCAATCCGGTTCGTGATGAAACAGAGACCATTGATAACGAAGTTCAACTAAGATTCTTGTTTGTACCGAACCAAGATATTTTTCAGGAACAGTATGCGGATATGATGGGTGAAGACATTATTGCCGATGCCCCCTGGCGGGTGGAAAAAGACTATGTGCCGGTAATGATTTTTATTCCTAATTTTAAATGTAAAGAAATGGTTCTTTCAATTTTTAGTATCAGCAATGTTTCTAATTTAAACGACCCGGTCGGCGAAGGCCAACCTTTTTCAGTTCTTTATCTGGACACTTGGGAAAGTTTACCTTATCCCGGCTATAATTTTCAAGCAGTGAACGACTTAGGTTATATAATTCCCGATGCCGATATTATTACAACAAAGAAATTACAATGGGATGACGAGGCCGGCTGGCACCGGATTGTTCGGATTCCACGAGAAGAGAACAACAAAAATTTTCCCCACGCGATTCGGCAGGCGGCCCGGAATGTCTCCACGGCTTATCTCCACGCGCGGATGGGTTATAACGACAAGTACGTTAAAAATACAATTATCGCCAAACTTTATTATAGTAAAATTTTAAAAGTGGATTTAGCCGATGAATCTTTGCCGGTCCTGGTTGAGGGCGGTAAGTATTATGACCCGCATAATCATACGATTGCCGAATGGGAAACCTCAAACTGGCCGCCGCTGGCGCCCCGCAAGGCCTTTGGCGGGCCAATCCAGATGTTAGCAGAATCGGCCTTTGCCTTAGGGTTGATTGACCAACCGGATTATAAGCGGGCTCAAAATAAACTTATTACCACCGACCATAATATTTTTTATTCGGACGATGAGCGTCCGAAAGTCGGGCCGACCGCCGCGAAAAACTCTCCGGTTGACCCAATGACCGGAAGGTCGGAAACCGAATGGCAGCGGATGCGGACGTTTTTTGAACGCGGCGCGGCTCGGGAAGTAACCTTACAAAGAACCGGCACTTTCGGCAGCCACCTTTTGGTCTATGAAAATCCTAATTTTTTCTTTGACACACCGGTCTGGCACGGCGGACGTCTTTTTCAGTTCTCGGCCGATAACCCTTGGCCCTTAAGCCGGGTGATGAAAGAAGTCTTGATTCCTAATCCTGAGATGTATAGTTTCTCCGCTCATCCCTTAGATGGTGATGGAGTACGGGAATTAGGTTGGCCTGACGAATATCTCAGGTTAGCCGCTAATTTTCCTCCAGATTATAATGAAGTGAAGTGGGTGCGAGCCAATATTCCGGAAAAGAATTTCGTTTATAACGGTTTACAAATCTGGAACGAGATGAATTTTTATGGCCGCAGTGGTTTAACCCGGCAAGATTTTTTATCCTTAAATCCATTTGGCGGAAAACATAAATGGGCCTTAGACCCTAAATGGGATTTACGCCTTAATATGGGCTTGCTAAAGTATTTTAATCAGGTTCAAGAAGGTTTAGTTTATAATTTGATTGACCCGAATAACCGCGATGAAGAGAAAAAGAAATTTATCAGAAAACTTTATGTTCTCAATGGTTCGGATGCCCATGGGGATTATAATTATAACACAACCAATCATGCTACTTTATTAAGTGATGTGGCTCCCTCAGGTAACAAGATAACTGATAATGCCTTTGGCAAACTCCGGACTTATGTTTTAGAAGACGGCGATATGGTTAAAATGAAACAGGGGAAATGCGTGATGACCAGCGGGCCTTTACTGAAATTTAATATTGATAGCGATGGTAAATTTGACCAGACGGATTTATCATGGCATAATCAAAAAACCACTCCGGAAGAATCATATAAAGATGACGACGGACAAATTGGCGGTGAAGGTGTATTTGATGGTAGTCGGACAATGCTAATACGCAAAGAATGTGAAGATATGATTTATAAATATACCTGGGAAAATACCGAAGAATTTGGCGGTAAACCGTCCGTTATTGAATTGTATAAAACAGATAGGAAAAATCCGGTAAAAACTATGGATGGTTATTTGGCCGCTAATAAAATATTAACGGTTGGTGACAAAAACGCGCCAAATTATAAATTTGTTGAGAAAGAAGAAGAGGTTAATTTGCCTTCGGTTTTTGCCTTAGGCGCTTTTAAAGGAGAAATTTTTAAATACCGCTGTTATACCAACCCCATCTGGGCGATTCCGATAGACATTGATATTTCTCCTTTACCTGCTTATGGCAAAGGTCACGAAGCCGGTTTTCCGGTAACGGTCACTTTTAATGCAACACTTCTTTCTATGCACGATGCGCCCTATGAAGTTGGCGCCAAATGGTTGGATGCGGACGGGAACAGCATTGATGACGTTATTTATCCTTTAGCGCCTGTTCAGCCGCCTCTGCCCAGTGTGGGTGAGTGGGAAGATAATCCGACTCTTTTGAATTTTAAGTATACCGCGGCAGGTCAAATTAATTGGTTGGACCGGGCCGGGTCTTTTAGATGGGGTACGACCACTTGGCCCACCCGTTACGCCTTTATGGTCTATCTAAAAAACCCACAGGACATTAACGAAAACAAGTTAAATTCAGTCGCCGCCTTATGCACTTTGCCTACCCAAACCGGCGCGCTTCAGGAACAATCCGACTGGCAGGTAACACCGACCAGTACAGGAGCCGGACGACAGCTCATTAGAATTGAGACTTCCAATCCCCAGATAAAATTACGTCCTGTTTTAACCGGCGTCACGGTGGTTAATTCCGAACAAGGGGAAGTGGTTGCTGGTTCGGTGCATGTCATTGATGATAAAACCGTGGAATTCCAGGTTGATGTTACGGAAACTTACACTGAGGGGACTCAACTTGACTTTTTCATCAAAACGGTGATGGAAGGAATTAACTGGTTTTTCTGGGTGAAACAGGGAGTGCCGGTTGGGAATATTCAGGTGGATACTAAAGAAGTTCCTGATTGTAATGTCAAGGTAACCATTAGCGGTCCGAAAACTGTTGCTTCCGGTGAAACCTATAAAATCAAACTTAATGCCGAGATGATTCAAGGCGATGACTGGTCACACTTCCAATGGTATTTGCTGGAAAACGAAAGTTGGAAAACCGGCAGCGGTTTTCAATGGGGACGAATTTTTGACAGGGAGTTAGAATTTACGCAACCGGCGGCTGGAAATTATACCTATAAATTTGGTTTTCGGGACGTCAGTACGGCCCACGGTTGGTGTGATTTTACAACCGTTCAGATTACGATAAAAGTAGAATAAAAAAAATTACAAAATTGCCAAATTAAATTAACGCTGTTAAAAAATGACATTATCTCTTAAAAAGATTTATCTTATTTTATTATTAAGCGGCATTGTAATTTTTGTGCCGGTTTTGTTCTTATTTTCACTAACCCATGGTTTAAATGTTGCCTTGGGCGGACTCATCGGCATTTTTCCTTTAGTCAGTTGGGACCTTTTAGGCAATTTATTCAAACCGGAACAAAAAATTACAACCGGCAAAAAATTTTTATTCGGGTTGCTTGCTCTTTTAAAAATTTCAGTACTGGGTTTAATTATTTATTTTCTCACTCAGGCTAAATTTTTTCTGATCTGGCCGTTTATAATCGGGATGACCGCAATTTTGCTGGTAATGATTATTGTCGTTTTAATCTATTTTTCTAAATGAAGTTGTTATGGCTGCTGAACAGCATTTACCAAGTGTTTTAACGCCGCTCTACCGGAAACTTTCAGAAAGTAATCTCCTGCCCGAATTTCTGAAAGGCGAGCACGGCGAGACCTATTTCAAGATAATCATATCCAGCTGGCTGATAATGGGGTTTCTGATAATCCTGTCCCTGATTGCTACGAGGCGTCTTAATAAATCACCCGGCCGCCTGCAGGCGCTGATGGAAACCGTGGTTGATAGTTTGGGGGGATTGCTTGATTCCTTAATCGGACCGGGCGGCCGAAAGTATTTGGGACTTTTAGGGACCACCTTTATTTTTGTTTTCTGCCTTAACCTGCTCGGGCTGATTCCCGGAATGATTTCGCCCACGGCCAACTGGAATTGCACAATTTCTATGGCGCTGGTGGTGATTATTATGGTGCAGGTCTATGGCATCAAGGAAAACGGATGGGGGGGGTATTTTAAGCATCTGGCCGGTTCGCCCAAGGGGTTCGCGATGTGGGTCATGGCGCCGATGATGTTTCCTTTGCATATTTTAGGAGAACTGATTAAGCCGGTCTCGTTATCATTACGATTATTCGGTAATATTTCCGGAGAAGATACGATTATTATTGCATTGGTTAATATGGGATTTCCGATGATGCCGCTTCAGATAGTGATGTTTTTCTTTGCGGTCTTTACCTCGTTTTTACAGGCCTTTATTTTTACAGCGCTTTCATCTATTTATATTATGTTATTGACGGCGCATGAGGAACATTGATACACGAATAAACACGAATTAATACACGAATGGACACGAATCAGAGTAAAAAAGTAGAAATATTATACAAGGAATTATCATATAAAATAGTTGGTTGTCTTTACAAAATATATAATACTCTTGGCCCGGGTCATAAGGAAGATATATACCAGAAAGCCTTAAGGATAGAATTTGATAATAACGGGACAGGATACCTGGCCAAAAAGAAATTAGTCATAGAATATGACGGCAAAAAAGTCGGTATTTATGAACCTGATTTTATAATTGAAGATAAAATAATTCTGGAAATCAAATCTGTTTTAACGATGCCAAAGGTTTTTGAAAAACAATTATATTATTATCTTCATGCTTCTGGTTACCGGTTGGGTTATTTGGTCAATTTTGGTTCCGATAAAATAGAAATTCGTCGCCGCGTGAATTAATTCGTGTAAATTTGTGTTGAATTAGTGTGAATTCGTGTATCAAAGGAGGTGATAAAAAAATGGATTGGACACCAGCGATGATCGCTTTAGCCATCGGGTTCGGAATGGCAATCTCCGCTTCTATTGGCGCACTCAGCCAATCACGCGCCATCTGGCGCGCTGTTGAAGCCATTGCCAGGCAGCCCGAAGCCGGCGGCCGGATTTTTACTTCGCTGATTATCGGTCTCGCTTTGATTGAAACCCTGGTTATCTATACACTCCTGGTTACCGGTTTCTTCCTGCAGGGCAGTTTGAACGAGGTCATTAAAGCAAAGTATGGGAAGGATGCCTTGGACAACCAGAAAGTGATGGATACTTACGAGGCGGAAAAGAAAGCTAAAGGTGGCGTTCATTAAAAGAATCAGGTTGTCCCCCAAGGCGACATCGGGGGACAACCACGGTATTATAATTAGAAATGATGTGATTACCGGTAATTTTTACCGCCTAAAATCGGTGTAATCATTAAGAGAGAGGCAAATATTTATGCTCCAAAATTTATTACAATCACTTAAGAATTTCTTTGATACAATGGGCGGCAACTTACAGGTGATTCTTATCCTGGTTATTAACTTCATTATTCTTTTTGTCGTTCTTAAAAAGGCGCTTTTCAGCCGGGTGATGCAGCATCTGGACAGCCGCAAAAAGGAGATTGACGATACTTTTAATAAGATTGACCTGGATAAAAAAGAAATTGCCCGGTTGAGTGAGGAATACCAGTCCAGAATTGTCCAGATAGAAAAAGAGGCGTACCAGAAGATCCAGTCCGCGATCAAAGAGGGTTTAAACGCGAAGACCGGTATCATTTCCGAGGCGCATTCCCAGGCGAATAACGTCCTGCGTAAGGCAAAAGTGGAAATAGACCACGAGAAGAAGAAAGCGCTGACCGAATTAAAAAATGAGATGGTGACTTTAGTCATTGCCGCCGCTTCCCGGGTGATTGAAGAGAAAATGGATGAAAAAATCCACGCCAAACTGGTGGAGAAATTTATTAATGATTTGGAATCGGCTGCGCCGGGAAAATAAGTAAAACTATGCAAGAAAGAATTATTGCCAAACGTTATGCCCGGGCCTTGCTTAACATCGCCCGGCTGAAGGGAATCCTTGAGCCGGTGAAAGAGGATCTGGCCGGTCTGAACCGGTTATACCAGGCATCAAAACAATTTTCCAGAGTATTAAATCATCCTTTAATCAGCCGGGAACGCAAAAAGAATTTTTTAACCCGGATCGTCGGCGAAAAAATTCAGCCCGTAACTTTTAAATTTATAGAACTGTTAATCAAAAAGAACCGTTTTGAATGCCTGCCGGAGATTAAAGAAGCCTATGATTTTTTAAGCGACCGGGACCGCGGGATTATGCGGGTAAAAGTAAAATCTTTTTACCCTTTAAAAAATAGTGAGCAGGAACTGCTCCGGGCTAAATTAGCCCGGCTGAGCGGCAAAGAAATTATCCTGGAAGTGCATCAGGAAACGGGAATCATGGGCGGGCTGGCTCTCCAGATTGGAGATGATGTGATCGACGGAACGGCCGCCCACCGGCTGAATCAAATAAAAGAATTGTTATTAAGAAAAACTATTTAGGAACCCTTAATTACTAATGGAATGGTTATTTAATTATTTTATTCCTTATACCGATGCTTTTCCCTATATCGGGGTGGCTCTCGTTTTGCTGTTGACCGGTGTTGGTTTTCCGGTGCCGGAGGATATTATTTTATTAACAGCCGGTTTTGTAACCGTTGAAGGGAAAGCGAATATTTATTTAATGATTAGTGTCTGTATGATGGCGATTCTGGGTGGTGATTTTATGATGTACGGACTGGGCCGGCGGTTCGGTGAAAGCGTGTTCAATCTGCGGTTTTTTGGGAAAATTTTCACTCCGTATCGTGTTTCCAGAATTCATCACTTTTATGAACGGCACGGAAAAAAAACTGTTTTTATCTGCCGGTTTACACCCGGCTTAAGGGCCGGGGCATATCTTCTGGCCGGCGCTTCCAGAATGAAGGCCTGGCGATTTTTGTTAATGGATTTTCTGGCTATCATTATCAGCGTGCCGCTGCTGGTCTGGCTCGGCTATGTCCTGTCCGACCAGATTAAAGAAGTTGCCCACTTGGTCAGCCAGACTAAACTCATCCTGTTTCTGTGTATTCTGGTCGTTATTTTATCTATTTTATTATACCGAAGGATTATGTTGAAACCACAGGTTCCGCTAAAGCGGGACGGATAAACACTCTCATATATAAAGGAGCCATTGTTATGCCAATCAGACCTGAAGAAATTAGTTCGATTTTGGAACAGGAAATCACCAAATTTGAAGGCGCTTTAAAAATGGAAACAATCGGAACGGTGCTTCAGGTCGGTGATGGAATTGCTCGTGTTTATGGATTAGACAAAGTAATGGCCAGCGAATTGGTAGAATTCCTACCGAAGGAAGAAGAGAAATCAGGCTCCGATAGTCCGCCTAAGGCGGGTGGGGCAGGCCGGACCGCTCATCAACCAATTTATGGCATGGCGCTTAATCTGGAAGAAGACCACGTCGGTTGCGTGGTGTTAGGCGATGATACTGTGATTAAAGAAGGAGACCAGGTTAAAGGAACCGGCCGGATTGTTCAGGTGCCGGTGGGTGAAGCGTTAATCGGGCGGGTGGTTGATGCGCTGGGGCATCCCCTGGACGGCAAAGGACTAATTGTGACCGAGCAATTCAACCCGATTGAAGGGCGCGCCCCAAACGTCATCCAGCGCCAGCCGGTTAAAGAACCCTTGCAAACCGGTTGGAAAGCGATTGATTCTATGATTCCGATCGGCCGCGGTCAGCGCGAATTAATTATCGGCGACCGCCAGACCGGAAAAACTGCTCTCGTGCTTGATACCATTCTTAATCAAAAAGGAAAAGACGTTATTTGTATTTATGTCGCCATCGGGCAGAAGGCCTCAACCGTTGCTTCCATTATCCAAACCCTGGAAAAATATGATGCGATGAAATATTCTATTGTTGTTTCAGCTAGCGCCAGCGAGCCGGCTCCCTTGCTTTACATCGCCCCTTACGCCGGTTGCGCCATCGGCGAATATTTCCGCGATAATAAAAAACATGCTTTAGTTATCTACGACGACCTTTCTAAACATGCGGCCGCTTACCGGCAGGTATCATTGCTTTTAAGAAGACCGCCCGGCCGCGAGGCCTATCCGGGCGATATTTTTAATCTGCATTCCAGATTGCTGGAACGGGCGGCTAAACTATCAGATGCCTTAGGAGGCGGCTCGCTGACCGCTTTACCCATCGTGGAAACCCAGGCCGGCGATGTTTCCGGTTATATCCCGACCAATGTTATCTCCATCACGGATGGCCAGATTTATCTGGAACCGGACTTATTTTATGCCGGTATCCGGCCGGCGATTAATGTCGGGTTATCGGTTTCGCGCGTGGGTGGGTCGGCTCAGATACCGGCGATGAAACGGGTGGCCGGCCGCTTGAGATTGGAATTAGCCCAGTATCGTGAACTGGCCGCCTTTGCCCAGTTTGCCTCAGATTTAGACAAAACCACGCAGGCCCAGTTAATCCGCGGGGAACGGCTGGTGGAAATACTCAAACAATCGCAGTACCAGCCGATGGATGTTGAAGACCAGGTAATTATTCTTTTTATAGGCACCAGCGGTTATCTGGACAGTTTGCCGGCTGAAAAAGTTCAATCATTCGCACAGGAATTCCAGAAATTCATTTACGAACACCATCCCGGTATCCGTGAAGAAATCAGGAAAACAAAAAAGTTGGAAGGAAAAACTGAAGAAACGTTAAAGAAAGCGGTGGAAGAGTTTAAAAATAGTTATAAGAGCGTCTAACAGAATAACTTTATACCTACTCCGTATGTCATTCCTGCGAAAGCAGGAATCCAGATCTGAAAGTAACGGTCTGGATTCCCGTTTACACGGGAATGACAGAAAGAAGCATTTTTTCTCATTTTGTTAGACGCTCTAAGTTGAAACCTTTGTAGATAATCATGAAGTATGCATGAATCCCGCCCGTATGAGCGGGGCGAATCAATTCGTGCTAATTCGTGTGTAATTCGCGGGAATTTGGATATTTTATGTTAGGCACGCGAAAAATAAAACGAAAAATTCGCAGCGTTAATAATATTAAAAAGATTACGCAGGCGATGCAAATGGTCTCAGCGGCTAAACTGAAGAAAATCCAGGGCAAACTGCTGGCCATCCGTCCGTATGCATCCAAATTGCAGGCGATTATGGATAACTTACTGACCTATTTACCGCCGGAAGCCATTACTCATCCGTTACTGAAAACCCGCTTACCCGGTTCCGAGCACCGGGAAACAAGCGGCGCTTCCCAAAAAACAATAGTCGCGGTTATTATGGCTTCGGATAAAGGCCTCTGCGGAAGTTATAATAATAATCTTTTACGGACGGCCGGCAATTTTATTAAAGAAAATATGTCGTCGGTTATTAAAATTATTGCCCTGGGCCGCAAGGCCGGAGATTATTTTAAAAAACAGTCCGCCTTAGGCGGATTGGAAATTTTAACCGCTCATACGCAATTATCTACCGATGTTAATTTTCGCAGTGTCAAAAATATTATTGCGCCGGTTTTACGACAGTATGAATCACAGATTTTGGATGAGGTCTGGTTGATTTACTCGGAATTTATTAATCCGATGGTGCAAAAACCGCGGGTGACCAGATTTCTTCCCTTGTTAACACCGGAGGAAATAATTTCCCGTCAAAAGATGGGTCAATCTGAAGCCGATAATCAGTCGTTAACCAAGTCGGCTGCGGGACAGGAATCGCTTCCCTACGGCTATCTTTTTGAGCCGGAGCCCAAAATAATCCTGGATTTAGTCGTGCCGCGTTATATTGAAGTGGTATTTTACCGGATTGTTTTAGAATCAATGGCCAGTGAGCAGGCCGCCCGGATGATGGCTATGCGTAACGCCACCGACAATGCTGAGGAAGTTATTGAAGATTTAACCTTAACGTTTAATAAAGCGCGCCAGTCAGGTATTACCAAGGAATTACTTGATATCGTCGGCGGGGCAGAGGCGATGAGATAAGATAAATTGAGTTTTTGGAAATAAAAAATATGGCTAATGAGTTAATACCCGCCACGAAAATAGCCGTTTTCCGCGGTAGAAAAATCCGTAAGGCCATCCATAAAAACGAATGGTGGTTTTCAGTAGTAGACGTATGTGAAGTATTAACAGAGAGTATTGATGCCGGAGCGTATTGGAGAAAGTTAAAGCAACGCTTAAAAGAAGAGGGTAGCGAGGTCGTGACATTTTGTCACGGACTGAAATTAGAGGCATCAGACGGCAAAAAATACGAGACCGACTGTGCCAATACCGAAAGTATGTTCCGCATCATCCAGTCCCTTCCCTCACCCAAAGCCGAACCATTCAAACGTTGGCTGGCCCGGGTCGGATATGAGCGGGTGCAGGAAATAGAAAACCCTGAGATTGCCACCAAACGCACCCGGCTTTTGTATAAAGCCAAAGGTTACAGCGACGACTGGATAGAAAAACGGATGCGCGGTATCGCCATCCGCGAAGAACTTACCGATGAATGGAAAAAGCATGGCGTTGAAAAAGACCGGGAAAACGAGATTCTAACCGCGGAAATCTCCAAAGCGGCTTTCGGATTTACACCAAGCCAGTATAAAAAACTAAAGACATCCTATAATGAGAGGATGTCTGATTACACAGATACGTGCGAGTGGTCAGTAACATTCCCTCGGCAGTCCGCCTAAGGCGGACGGGGTGGTGAGGCTTCGGCAGGCTCAGCCCTTGAGTTTACCGAAAGGCGAAGCCGAACCACTAATCTGTGTAATCGCTATTCAAAAATCGGTGTAATCAATTAGATAGGAGATGAAAATGAGTGCTCTAAATAATAAAGGCAAGGTTCTTCAGATTATCGGACCGGTGGTAGATGTTGTCTTTGAAAGCGGCGAACTGCCGGCCATTCATACGGCTCTTAAGATTAACCAGCAGGGGCAGTTAAAAAACGACCTGGTGTTGGAAGTGGCTCTCCATTTAGGAAATAATGCTGTGCGTTCCGTATCATTATCTTCGACAGACGGATTAGTGCGCGGGATGGAAGTGATTAATACCGGCGCACCGATTACCGTACCGGTGGGTCGGGCTACTCTGGGACGGGTAATTGACGTGTTGGGCCGACCGGTTGACGATATCGGAGAAATTAAAACCGAAGATATGTATCCGATTCACCGTCATGCGCCCAGTCTGGCCGACCAATCAACCACGACTGAAATATTTGAAACCGGTTTAAAAGTGATTGACCTTTTAGCGCCTTATGCCAAAGGCGGAAAAGTCGGCCTTTTCGGCGGGGCTGGCGTGGGTAAAACCGTTTTGATTATGGAACTTATCCGTAATATCGCGACCGAACACGGCGGTTTTTCAGTTTTCGGCGGAATCGGTGAGCGAACCCGCGAAGGTAATGACCTCTGGTTGGAAATGAAACATTCCGGCGTGTTGAGCAA
>CAKKQI010000081.1:12476-16681 GCA_919901895.1 Candidatus Brocadiaceae bacterium
CAGCGTTAGTGTTCGGACAGATGAACGAACCACCGGGCGCCCGCTTACGGGTTGGGTTGACGGCTTTAACGATGGCGGAATATTTCCGCGACCAGGAAGGGCAGGACGTCCTGTTGTTTATTGATAATATTTTCAGGTTTGTCCAGGCCGGTTCCGAGGTTTCAGCCCTTTTAGGACGGATGCCTTCAGCGGTCGGTTACCAGCCGACCCTGGCCAGCGAAATGGCGGAATTGCAGGAACGAATTACTTCCACCAAACGCGGTTCCATTACCTCAATTCAAGCGATTTACGTACCGGCGGACGACTTGACCGACCCGGCGCCGGCGACCACTTTTGCCCATTTAGACGCGACCACAAACCTTTCCCGCCAGATAGCGGAATTAGGTATTTATCCGGCCGTTGACCCGCTGGATTCCACCTCCCGTTTATTAGATGAGCGGATTCTGGGAAAAGAACATTACCAGACCGCCCGTGAAGTACAGAAAATTTTACAACGTTATAAAGATCTGCAGGATATTATTGCGATCCTGGGGATGGAAGAATTATCTGATGAAGACAAACGGATTGTGGCCCGGGCCAGACGAATCCAGCGTTTTCTTTCCCAGCCGTTTCACGTAGCCGAACAATTTACCGGAACGCCGGGTAAATATGTACCGCTTAAAGAAACGATCAAAAGTTTTAAGGAAATAGTGGAAGGCAAGCACGATACTTTGCCTGAACAGGCGTTTTATATGGTGGGCGGTATTGAGGAAGTGATTGAAAAAGCGAAAAAACTCTAACCATGGATAAATTATTTAAATTAGAAATTATTACTCCGGAACAGAGCATTTTTAAAGGGGAAGTGGTTTCGGTTATCGTCCCGGCTTACGAAGGATATCTCGGTGTTCTGGCCGGGCACGCCCCTTTTGTTTGCAGTCTGACCGCCGGAGAAATTATTACCCGCGGCGAAGGCAGCAATCGGTGCTGGTCCGTCGGAGGCGGGTTGATGGAAGTGGTATCCGGCCAGGTTACTATTTTATCCGAAAGCGCTGAGCGGTCGGAGCAGATTGATGTCAACCGGGCCGAACAGGCGCGTCAGCGGGCCTTAAAACGAATTTATCATCCCGAGCCGGATATTAATTTGCCACGGGCAATGAATTCACTCCTGCGCGCCGAAAATCGGATAAGATTTTCTACCAAACACCAGGAAAGTATTAAATAAATTTTTGTTTTCAAGAATTTATAATGAAACATTTTTTTTTATTTCTTTCCAAACGGAGAATTCTTCAAAATCTTCTGTCCACTTCAGGGCCTTTTAAAATAGTTTCCCGCCGGTTTATCTCGGGCGAAATATTAGAAGAAGGACTGAACGTCAGCCGCGAATTAAACCGGCAGGGAATTTCCGCCACTTTAGATTATCTGGGCGAAAGCGTTCAAAACGAAAAAGATGTTTTTGAGGTTATCCGGGAATACTTAAAAATCATCAACTGCCTTATCTCAATGCCGAAGGGTAAGACTTTTTCGGAATTGCATAATTTTAATATCACCGTCTCGCTCAAATTAACCCAGCTGGGACTGGCCCCGATACCCGCCAATCCGGCGGGTCTGTCCTTCGGCAGAAAATCGGGGCCGGTCATCAGCGACGCCTTTTGCTTAAACAATATCAGGCAGGTGGCGCAGGAGGCGAAAAGGCATCAGAAATTAATCACGATTGATATGGAAGACTCGCCTTATACCGACCGGACCTTACAGATATATCAAACATTGCTCAAAGAGGGTTTTTCCAATACCGGTATTGTGATTCAGTCGTATTTAAGGCGCAGCGAAAATGATCTTAAAAATCTTTTACCTTTAGGTCCTCGGGTCAGGTTATGCAAGGGCGCTTATCAGGAACCGGCCCATCTGGCTTTTCCCGCAAAAAAAGATGTTGATTTAAATTATCTGAAACTTCTGGAAATTCTTTTCAGTCCGGAAGCCCTGGCGCGGGGCAGTTATCCTGAGATTGCTACGCACGACGAAAAAATAATTAACTGGGTGATAAATTTTGTAAAAGACCGCCGGATACTGTCTGAGCAATTTGAATTCCAGATGTTATACGGTATCAGGCGTGATTTACAGCAAAAACTGGTGCGGCAGGGCTACCGGATGCGGGTTTATCTGCCTTACGGAACGCACTGGTATTCTTATTTTATGCGCCGCCTGGCCGAACGGCCGGCTAATGTGCTATTTTTACTCAAAAGTTTATTCCAGCGTTAAAGACGGAATTTATGAAATCCAGACTGATCTTACCCGGCCTGGGCTAAAAGCCACTCGGGTGGTGGTGATTGATTCCCTGAACGGGACCGAACAGGAATTTAATTTTACCATTGAAGGCCAGGGTACGATTTTAAAGGGAACGCTGATTAAAGATTATCCGGTTTTTATCCGGATTGTTTTGCGCGCTATTTTGCACAGATAGAATTTGTGTCTACAATTATGAACAAACAGCCGGATACTCATCAAAAAAGTCTCAAGTATTCCATCATTGACGGCGCGGCCTATTCAACTATGGCCGGTTTTGGCGAAAGTTTTCTTACCCCTTTTGCCATTTTTCTTAACGCCGGTAACTTAATCATCGGATTATTATCTTCTCTGCCCCTGTTAATCGCTGCTTTTGCCCAACTGATTTCGGCTAACCTCCTGGATAAGGTCGGTCAAAGGAAGGCCTTGATTATCACTCCCAGTTTTATCCAGATGCTGACCTGGATACCGATATTCGTTTTACCGTTACTCTGGTTTAACATTGGACCTATTTTGCTGATTATCATGGTCGCCGTTTATATGGCGTGCGTTCATTTTACTATCCCCTCTTGGAACAGCTGGATGGGCGACCTGGTGGCACCGGACGAAAGGGGTGATTATTTCGGTAAAAGAAACCGGATTGCTTCTATTTTCAGCGTCATCTCCGCTATCGCGGCCGGTTTGATTCTGGACTCCTGGAAACCGGTGAATGAATGGATTGGCTATGCGATTATTTTCGGCGCGGCCTTTATCGCCCGCGGGGTAAGCGTTTATTATCTTAAAAAAATGGTGGAACCGCCGTATAAATTTTCTGAGCGGGATTGTTTCAGTCTATGGGATTTTCTCAGGCGGTCGCCCAAATCAAATTTCGCCCGCTTTGTTTTTTTTATCGGCTGGATGCATTTAGCCGCGCTGTTTGCCGGCCCCTATTTCGCCGTGTATCTGTTAAGGGACCTTCAGTTTTCTTACACCCAATTTATGATGACTTTAGTAACCAGTGTTTTGTCTCAGGCCTTAGTGATGAGTTACTGGGGCCGTATCGGCGACCGCTTTGGCAATAAGAAAGTCTTGGTTATTACCAGTTGGCTGATGCCGCTGGTACCGAGTATCTGGCTTCTTTCTCCTAATTTTTACTGGATACTGGTTTTCCAAGTTTTTAACGGGATGGTCTGGGGTGGGTTTATCCTAGCTTTTAGTAATTACATTTTTGATGCGGTTTCTCCGCCCAAAAGGGCGCGCTGCGTGGCTTATTTTTCATTGATTACCCATACCGGAATTTTTCTCGGCGCCACGGCCGGTGGTTTGGTTTCTCCTCATTTATCCAATACGTTAAACTTATTCGGATACCAGATTCAATTAGTTTCTTCACTACATATTTTATTCCTTATCTCCGGGTTATTGCGGGGGTTGGTTTCGGCTATTTTTTTGCCGCTCATTAAAGAAGTCCGGACCGTGGAACCAATCCAGACTTGGCGGCTTGTTTTCCAGATGATTCAACTGCGTCCCCTGCTGGCTCCGATTATATCGGGACTGGGACCTGTTTTTGAGATTTTCGGGATGGATAAAAACAGTAAACCTGATTCCGGTGCGCCGCCTCAGCCACCGGCTGATAAATCCTGTAACTCAAAACTTTAGTTTTGAGGTTCTGTTGAAACCCGATGGTTTAGAGCCTATCCTAATACTACCCTAAACTGTAGCGGCTCCCGCTGAGGCGGGACTTGCGGTCGCCTTGATAATTGGCGGGGACAATCCGCTCCGCCTTCCGCCTTAGGCGGACCGCCGCTACAATAATTAGGATAAGCTCTTAGCCAACTCGTTGTCTTCCCGCCTTAGGCGAACGACTCCGCTAAAAAATGTCCGGCCGGATAGTAAAAAAAATCTCTTGACAGCCACCGGAATTTTAGTATTCTAATAAATTTAAATGGGTAAAATATTAAATTTATTCT
>CAKKQI010000082.1 GCA_919901895.1 Candidatus Brocadiaceae bacterium
CTTCATTTTTTCACGAAAGTGCCGCCGTTTTGCTCGGCCAGCGCTTTTAAAAACTCTTCACCTTGTTCACGCAGCTCTTCGGTCTCGTGCGGGTCAGCCACCCCGGCTAACCAGACGCCGATGGTGTTAATCACTATCTTATTATGACCGTTCAGTTTTTTGACCACGCTGAGAATTTCTTCCGGCTTGATGTGTTTTCCGCGGTTAGGCCGTCCGTCCGTGACCAGAAAGATCACCGCTTTCTGACCAGGACCAATCAGCAAAAACGCCTTTTCCAGCGATTCATAAGTATTAGTATATTGTTCCGTCTGGGACTGCGTGGCCAGCCAGTTGAGCGCCTCTTCTTTCTTCTTGTCCGACTCACCGCAGATAAAATTTTTACTCCAGACGACCGCGACTTCATTATACGCAATCAGATTATACCAGACTTTTTTATCTAATTTAGTCAGCGTTTCTTTTAATTCCGCCTTGGCCAGGTCTAATTTACTCTGGGTTACTCCTTTGCCCGGATTTTTTACGCCCATGCTGAAACTGGTGTCCAGGATAAAAATTATTTTCTGGTCGTGTTCTTTGATGGGGATGTCATAAAAATCTGTCTGTTCTTCAGCCGGCGGGGCGGGTAAAGCGGTTTTTCCCTGATCGGGGCCGGCCGGAGTGGCGCTGACTGATGTTTTTCCGGGTTGGTTGGTTGGCGTCGGGACCGGACGGGTGTTTATTCCTTTGGTCACGACCGGTTTCATTCCGCTTGGGCCGGTCGGAACCGGCGTTACGGTCGTCTCGGGCAGCGCCACGCTGATGGTAAACGTCCGGGCAATGGGGTTGAGATAATTTTCGTTCATATCAGCCGGGCCGACGGCGTTGCTAAACTTACCGCCTGCTTCCTCGCGCCGGCTGTAAAGATAAAATACCAGCGTTAACTGGTTCGTCGCCGGATACCACCAGGCCGGTAATTCCATTTCCGGACTGCTTAATCCGTAATAAATCCCGTTTTCTATCTCCTGGTATTCATCCCAGGCGCCGCCTGCCATCCGGTACTCCGGACC
>CAKKQI010000083.1 GCA_919901895.1 Candidatus Brocadiaceae bacterium
GCAATAACATTGTCAATACGGCGGCGGCCGTGCTGGCTACCGCGCTGGCGATCTCTTTTTTTGGCAACGAAGGCATTTTTATCGCGACGCTGGTGATGACGTTTTTGCTGATTCAGCTGTGTGAAATCACGCCCAAGGTTTTTGCCAGCCAATTATGGGAAAAGGTTGCCTTCGGAGTGGCCCCCCCGCTTCGGATATTCGGCTGGATTTTTTATCCGGCTGTAGTCTTTTCTTCTTTTTTTACCAGGTTTTTATTTGGTTTATTCGGACGAAAAATTGAATCCAGAAACCCTCTCATTACCAGGGAAGAATTAAGACATATGGTTAATATAACCAGCGAAACCGGTCATTTAAAAAAACACGAAACGGAAATGCTGGAAAATGTCTTTAAATTCCACGACCGGCTGATTAAAGAAGTGATGCTTCCCAAAGAAAAAATAGATGCCATTGATTTCAACGGCGCTCGCGAAGAACAGTTAAAATTCATTACGGACAAACATCATACCAGAATCCCGGTTTATCAAAATAACCTGGCGGCCGCTGATAATATTAAAGGCATTCTTCACACCAAAGAATATCTTAATACGCTCTGTTATCAGAATTTGATTGTCCTGGAAGACCTCCTGCACCTGCCTTTTTTTGTCGATGAGGATAAAAAAATCAGCGAGGTGTTACAGGAATTGCGAAGCCAGAAACTTCACATGGCGCTGGTGACGGATAAAAATAAGCAGGTGAAAGGGTTGGTTACGATTGAAGATATTATTGAAGAAATTATCGGAGAAGCGGGGTAATAATATAAATGTTACAATCGTTACAGAAAGTTACATAACGGTTACAAAAGGTTACGGTAACCTCTTGTAACCTCCTGCAACCTCTTGTAACTTCCTGTAACTTTCACTTTGGGATACCCAAGTTGAAGATTATGGGCTGGGCTACTTGATGGGATCGACACAAATATCTAAAACACTTTGTCATCATTTTGATGATCGGATAAATAATCTGGGATAGTTTTGCATTATTGTGGTTTATTTATGGCGAGACCCTTCGGCCTAATCATAGCCTAACAGGGGCTCAGGGCGAGTTCGCTCGCATTAATGACCCATTCAGCCTCATCAGTGAACCATTCCCCGCCCTGAACGAACCGTTCAGCCACATCAGTGAACCGTTCCCCGCCCTGAGTGAACCTTTCATCCCTCAGGACAAACCGTTCGTTACTCCCTGCCTTCCGTAAGGGGTAATTGGGTCAGGCGTCTCCGGAATTCCTTCTGAATTGTACATAAAATTAGACTATGTCCCACCTTTCTAGATCACGTTCTCCGGCCATAAAAGCCACCAAATATTTACGGATGCATATATCCTTTGATATTCTTTGAAATACTATAATTAAAGGGTCGTTTGGTTCTATATTTATTTCGCGAGTATAGAATTGAAAGAATCGCCATGTGTAAGGGAATGCTTGACAGCAAATGATTTTTACTACCCTGCTTCCCATTTCACCCATTGCAGGGATCAAACATACATAGCAATTTCCGATAACCGCCAAAGGAATTCCTAATATTGAAATTAGTGGTCTTACTAATGAAACTTTCTCCCAAATATAAGAAAGACCAAGTAGTGGTCCCCAGAATAAGATTATCCAAATCAAACTAAATGAAATTAATAATAATCCAAAAGTTAATGTATCGAGGATTCCTAAAATAAAGGTTGTTATAATCTAAGCCGGTAGAACGAGCCATGCTACGATTGTAATTAACACGTCCACGATTTTATTAGTAATCATACTTTAGTTAGAATAATACTAATTCTCCCTCTTATTAATTCGGGGGACGCCATACCCAATTCTCCTTTATTTCTCTACAACCTATTCTCAATGATCTGTTTCCCGATGTCCATCGGGACGATGAGGAGTTCTTCAGGTGTCGCCCTTTGGGGCGAACCTCCCGCCTGTGGCGAGGCTCGCCCCGAAGGGCGGCGCCCAGATGTGTCATCTTGGGCGGGAGGTGTCTTCAAAGGCGTCCTGGGGCGCCAGGCCAAGAACGCCATTAGTTTTGTTATTAATCTACTACAGCAATGAATTCTTCCACAGTTAATCCGGCGTGGGCAATCAAGCCCCGAAGCGTGCCCCGGGCTACCTCACGATGATTCGGAATAGACAAAGATGCGATATGTCCTGTTTTGACCATAATGAGATGACTGCCTCGTTGTCGTGCCACGGTCCAGCCGAAGTGTTCAAATGCTTTTATC
>CAKKQI010000084.1 GCA_919901895.1 Candidatus Brocadiaceae bacterium
AAACATAACAGACCCATAATTTTTAAGCGCCTCCGTCCGAATTTACAACTTCTCCACTTCCTTAAGATAAACCCGTGTGGAAATGTCTATTTTGTCCAGCAGGGCATTGTCCAGGATTAGTTTTAATTTAGTTTGTGCGCGGGGAAATAATTTTTTAAATACCAGTCCGGTTCGGTAGGCATTATATTCTACTGATTTTTTAACCCAGACCACCCGTCCGGTAATTTTAATAAATTCATCATCCAATAAAGGGGCATTAATAAACAGCAAAAATGATTGGCCGGGATAAAGTTCCTCATGGCTGATAAAATTTAATCCGTTCTGGCCGATGTTTAAAACGAGATACCGTGGTGAGGTTGTGCTGAAGAGTCCGAAAAATCCGGCTGGTTTATACTGAACGATGCAGCTCTTTACGCCGAACCGTTTATGCTGACGCTGTTCTATTCCATTCCATGACATATTGTGTATTTTTATCTAAACAACTTACGCAGATTTAGAAGGTATCGGCCGTCTTTTCGGCGTAATCTGTCCCGCCCCTTTGGATTCCGAGCCAAAGGGGCGGGGTTTTACGACTTCTGCGTAACTTGTATTATCTAAATCGCTTCGCTAAAACAGAATTCGTGATGATATTTCTTTTTATTAGTGGTTTTTATATTTTCGGAAAAGAAAGTTTCGCCCCTTTTTCTTTCAAATGAACCAGGACCCTTTTAATTTCGTCCGGGTCACCTTCAATTTGAATGGTAAACCAGCCAGTTTTTTCGGTTAAGAGTCCTTCCAGAATATTTAAAGTAACCTCAAAATCACGGGCAATCTGCCAGAGCGTCGGCTGGTTTCTTAACTCTTCGGAAAAAAATACCTTTACTTTTTGTTTAATCGGCTGTTTTCGGCCGAGGAAACCGATTAAGTTCTTTAAACGGGTCATCGTTTCCTTGGTCATCACGGTAAACTGGACGCCGACGCTATAAGCATTATGAAAGGAAGAATGTTGCACCCAGGCGATTTTTCCCTCTATTTTAATCGGTTCACCCAGCATGGCAATGCCGAGAGTAAAAGTCATTTTGTTTCCTATATCCAATTCGTCCCGCGTCAGAAACCTTAATCCGCGCGAACTGATATTGATGATGGGATATTTTTCAGAAGAATCTTGTAGAAAGGCAAAAAGACCGCTGCCTTTATACTGGAGAAATCCACCTTTGAGGGGTAAACGCCCATTTTTCCTTTTATTGGCATCGGCAGGACCAGTCATAGATTTTTCTCCTTACAAAAATTTTATTCCAGAGTATATTTTTTTAGTTTTTCCCAGAGACTTTTACGGCTGATGTCTAAAATCCGGGCCGCCTCGCCTTTATTATTCTGACAATGATTCAAGATTTCCTGAAGATATTTTTTTTCGCATTGTTCCAGCATTTCTGATAAAGGGACAAGCGGTGCCGGGGCCGGCGCCTTTTCCTCAGGTTTAAGGGTTTGTTTAATCAAATGCTCTTTTTTTAAAACATTGGATGTCCCGGCCAGGGCGATGGCCCGTTCCACTGCATTTTCCAGTTCTCGCACATTGCCCGGCCAGTGATAATTGTTTAAAATGACCAGAGTTTCCGGCTCAATAATATATTCCCGGTTTTTATCTCCGCCTAAGGCGGAACCGTATTTATTTATAAAATAATGTA
>CAKKQI010000085.1:0-1912 GCA_919901895.1 Candidatus Brocadiaceae bacterium
CAGAAGATGTACGAAGAAAAACTTTCTCGCCTTAAGTTAAAATAGAATTTCCTATTTGTACCTGCGACGGACATCTGCGCAAGGGAAAATCGGATAAATGATAGCAAGGATTGACTAAATTTAGGTTCTAATCAGGGAAGATGTTATCAGGAAAATGGGTCAAAGGCAAGTAAAAACTAATTTTTTAGCGGAAAGAGGGTCAAACCTTGAAAACGGAAAATAAGGGGAACAAAGAAGTCAACCTTAATTTTTCAATTTAAGGTATTTTCTGCTTGACAAACAATAATCATCGTCGTATCATATTTTTATTATGACCAGACTGTCCTTGTTAACCCCTATCTTGACCAGCAAAATCACGTCTTAATTTCATTTAAATGGCATTTCAAAAGAGAGGAATTATCAGAAGGCAACTCGTCGGGATGATTTTTCGGTAGGTTTGGAGCCAAAAATCGTCTAAACGCTATTTCAAGCCTGCCTGTCCCGTCCTGAACGGGACGGCAGACAGGCAATAATGCTCCCGCAGAAAAATAGGACGACGATTTTTCTTAAAAATTAAGCCGCGTCTCCCGATAGAATCGGGACAGGTTTTAGCCGATAATAATTTAACAACCAATTTCGCAAACTCCGTTTAGCTGCATAAAAAAAATCAAAGTGCATTCCTGATTCTTGGCAATATCATAATGAGGGGCGGCGTCCCGACGTCTGCCGGCCGGCATGTTACATCGGGACGCCATCAGGTCCAAGCAAGGGCTTGGACCTACCCGGAAACTGAGAAGACACTTCCATGGTCCTCTCTAACCACATTTTTTTATTGACCGGACGATTTTGATGGTTATAATAACCGGATGCTCTGGTTAAAATTCTTAAGAAAACTTTTCCTGATTCTTAACGGCGAGATCGCGCCCCGGCAAATCGCCGCCGGAATCGCCTTCGGAGCCATCATCGGACTCACCCCCCTTTTTAACCTCCATAACCTTTTAGTCATCTTATTAATCTGTTTCATCAGAATCAATGTCAGTTCCGTTATTTTTTCCACCCTATTTTTTTCACTGCTCGCCTACCTGATTAACCCCTTATCAGATTGGCTGGGATACCTTTTACTGGTAAAAGCATCATTTCTAACCCCGCTCTGGACCGTTTTATATAATATGCCGTTTGTTCCGTTAACTAATTTCAATAACACGCTGGTCCTGGGCAGCCTGACTTTTTCACTGCTCATTTTTTATCCTAATCTGATTCTGAGCCGGAAAGGCGTGGTGGCTTACCGCATTTCCGTTCAACCAAAATTAGAAAAAATAAAATTAGTTAAAATACTCCAGGGAACGAAAATCTATCGGTGGTATAAAAAAATTAGTAACTGGCGGGAGCACCTATAAATCCCTTACCCCTCACCTATATTAACATATGAGAAAAAAGTGGCTTATTACTTTTATTATCATCGGACTCCTGATGATTATCTTCAGTTTCTTTTTTGCCGAAAGAATAGTTAAAAGCGCCATTGAATCACTGGGAAGACTCGTCGTCGGGGCAAAAGTGGAAATTACCGAACTGAACCTATCGTTTTCCCGGCTTTCTTTAAAAATAAAAGGCCTCAGTATCGGAAATAAAGATGATGAATGGCATAATCTTTTTGAAGTGGGCGAAATCCGGTTTCAGGTCGGATTAAAGCAATTGCTGGAGAAAAAAATCTGGATTGAAGATATCGCTGTAGAAAATATCAAGTTTGATACCCTGCGAGCCATTTCCGCCAAACTACCCCCGCCTCTAGCGGGACAATCCGATGCTTCCACCGGCTGGCTGGGAGAACAAAACATTATTGCCCAGGAAATTCAAAACAGGCCGGTTACCCTGATAATCCAGAAAGAGAAAAAAGTTGATCTCAATACTATCATTCCCGCTTCAGACGGACAAC
>CAKKQI010000085.1:1922-6411 GCA_919901895.1 Candidatus Brocadiaceae bacterium
CGCTCTGCCGGCGATAAAAAATACCGAAACAATGCTAAACGCCCAACATCAAAATAACCAGGGCCTGCTTTCAAAATTAAATATAACCAACCGGGTCGCCGATATTAAAGCACAATTAAATACGGTGAATCTTAATGAAAAAGATCCGTTGAAAATTCAGGCCGAACTAAAAAAACTTAAAGAAATAAAGAAAAGTATTGACGTGGTAAATAGTGAAGTTAACCAAACCGCCACGCAATTACGAACTGATTACCAGACCATTGATAATGCTTTATCCGAAATTGACCGGTTAAAAGAAAAAGATTACCAGTCAATTATGAACCTGCTTGATGTCCAAAATGTCAATCAGGCCGCCTCAGGCGGAGAAATCGCCCGGTTAGTTTTCGGACCGGAATGGCTGGAGCGGTCCAAAACGTTTCTTTACTGGCTGGATAAACTCCAATTCTTCCTGCCTCCGCCTCAGGCGGATAAAAAAGACGATCCTTTAAAGAAACGGTCGCGGGTTAAAGGAACTTATATTACTTTCCCGCGCCAGAAGAGTTACCCCGGTTTTTTCCTGAAGCAGGCGGTCTTAAGCACGGTTAGACCTGCCCCGTCCGCCTTAGGCGGACAATCGGGGAATGAACCAACCGGATTTACTTTCCAGGGGAAAATAACGGATATTTCTTCCAACCCGGCGCTGACCGGTCAGCCGCTAATTATTTCCTTGGAGGGACAAAACCCTAATTTTAATTTTACCGGAACGATTAACCATATCCCGCCTCTGGCGGGACAAGCCGGTAATATCGGACGAGCGAGTTTTCAGTTAATAATAACCGATACCAATATCAGCGGGTTTGCCCTGGGCCAATCGTCGTGGCTACCAAAAAAAATCGCCGGCGGCCGGGCTGATCTTAATATGCAGATGATGGCCGAAGGTGATGAGATTACTTTAACCATTGATATTTTTCCTCGTAATTTAAGTTTTGATGCGGCTGATATTCCGTCCCCGCCTCCGACGGGACAATCCGGTAATATCGTCCGGGAAATTGCTTCGTTTTTAACTACCACCCAGAATTTGCAAATTAACGGAAAAATCTCCGGCCGGAAAGGTGAACGGTTAAAATTCCAGATTAGTTCCAATATTGACGAACTCCTGGCCCAGGAGATAAGAAAACAACTGGAAGCGCAATTAGAAGAAGTCAAACGCCAGGTGCGGGAAAGAATTAATCAGCTGGTTGATGAACCACGAACCCGGTTAGTTAATCAAGTCCAGCAGAAACGAAATGAGATGGATACCTTAATTAAAGAAAAAGAATCGGCCGTAGCCGAGGTTAATAATATTGCCCGCGACCATCTGGAAAAGATGGAGAAAAAAACGCGGGAAAGTTTGCAGGATAAATTAAAAGAAAAACTGAAGATACCGAAGTAACGGAACTCTTGCGCTATTTCTGCGGAAAGCGAGTTCGGAGGGCTTTAATAACTAAGTCATCAACCCGCGGGAAAATTAGGCCGATGGGTGAATAGCCGCGTTTCCAGGCCAGATAAAAAGTAGCCATTAACCCGAGACCGGTAATCACAAAATTAGGCCAGGCATTGAGTTCCCATTGGCCGGACCAGGTTAATGGCCAAGCATCAGAAAAAGGAAGCAGATAAGGAATAGGCCAAGAATATCCTTCCGGCCCCCGCCCGCCCAACAGGTCACCCAGAAGATGAAGATGAAAACTTAAAAATACCAGAAACGCTGTTTTCCATTTTTGGGCGGCCGCTAAAAAACCAATCCCGGTCATCAGCAGGCAAAAACCGATATTATGCGCCAGGACGTGATGGTATTCCGACCACCACATTAGCGGACGTTCCCAATGGCTGGTAAGCGGTTCGGCGATAATACCAAAACTGTCAATGTCAGGAATGATACCGGCAATGGTTACTAACGTCCGTTCTTTACGGCTTAACTCACAACTGTTAGCCGTCAGCCAACCAACCAAGAAGTGCGTAATAGGATTCATTTATAAAATTTTTCTTAAAATGTTATTACAAACAGTTTCATAAGGTGGAAGCCTAAAGGCTTCCGCTACTAAAGTGTAGCGGAGACCTTTAGGTCTCCACATTAATAAAAACCTTATGAAACCGCTTGTAGGAGGTATGTTTAAACCATTGTTTAAATCTTAATGGATGGCGGTCAGGTCTCGTGTAATCAGCGACTTAATCAGTGTAATCTGTGGTGGTCAAATTTCCATTATCTCTTTTGTTTTTTTAGTTAATAACTCGTCTATTTCTTTCTCTTTATTTGTAGTTAACTCCTGCAGTTTGTCTTTCAAGAGGAACTTGTCGTCTTCTGATATTTTTTTCGCTTTTTCCTCATCTTCGCCCTGTTTAATAGCGTCGCGGCGGACATTACGGACGACGACTTTTGCTTTTTCAACCAGTTCTTTAATCATTTTAACCAGTTGTTTCCGGCGCTCTTCGCTCAGAGGCGGAATAACTAACCGGACCATTTTACCGTCATTAGCCGGTGTGATGCCGATTTCTGATTTCAGAATAGCTTTTTCAATCGCGCCGGTAGAACTGACGTCATACGGTTTAATAATTAATAATTTAGGTTCCGGGATAGAAATCGCGGCCAGATGTTTCAAGGGAGTCGCCGTGCCGTAATAATCAACCTGGATACTTTCCACCAGCCCGGGGGTGGCCCGGCCGGTCCGGATCCGTTTAAACTCTTCCAGCAAGACCTCAACGGCTTTTTTCATCTTCTGTTCCGCATCCTGATAGATTTCATTAAAAGGCATAAATTATCCCTTCCCGAATTACGATATTAATGTTCCAACTTTTTGCCCCTGAACGGCTTTTTTGATATTGTTTTGTTTTTTGAAATTACAAACGACAATCGGGATTTTATTTTCCATACACAGGGTAATCGCGGTCGAATCCATCACCCGCAAGGAGCTTTTTAAAACATCCATATAGGCAAGATGTTGATACATTTTAGCATGTTGATTTTTAGTCGGGTCGGAATCATAGACTCCGTTCACTTTAGTGGCTTTGAGGAAAATCTGGGCGTTAATTTCCACGGCGCGCAAGGCGGCCGCCGTATCGGTGGTAAAATGCGGATTTCCGGTCCCCGCGGCAAAGATAACCAGGCGCCCTTTTTCCAGATGCCTGATCGCCCGCCGGCGGATGAACGGTTCGGCCACGGCTTCCATAGGAATCGCCGTCTGCAAACGGGTTTGTACCCCTATTTTTTCCAGGATGTCCTGCAGGGCCAGGGCATTAACCACAGTAGCAATCATTCCCATATAATCAGCCGTCGCGCTACTGACCCCGCACTGGCTGAACTGGCTACCCCGGACAATATTGCCACCGCCCACGACCACGGCTAACTGAACGCCGGTCTCAATCACCTCTTTGATTTCCCGGGCCAAGAAATTTATTTCGTCAACATCAATCCCGCGTCCATTAGTTTTACAAAAAGATTCACCGCTGACCTTTAATAAAACACGACTGTATTTACCCCGCCCCATCCCGATGGCATCGGGGCCCGCGATAATCGGGGCCCGGCGTAATTTTAAGGAACGCTTGTTTTTTTTCACGAATATAATCCGTGTTAATCCGTAGCACCCAACTCAAAGCGGGCAAATTTCTTGACGACGATATTTTCACCAAATTTGGCAATGTTCGTTTTGATTAAATCGCCGATTTTAATTTTATCATCCTTAATAAAAACCTGGTCCAGCAAACATTTCCGGGAATAGAAAAGTTTTTCCAGTTTGCCTTCAACAATTTTATCAATCACCTGAAGCGGTTTTTTAGCATCACCCTCTTTGGCTATTTCCTGCCGATAAAACTCTTTTTCCTTTTCCAGAATATCGGACGAGAGATCGGTTCTGGATACAAACTGGGGGCCCATCGCAGCAATCTGCAGGCAAAGGTCTTTGAGCAATTCGCCGAACTCTTCGTTTTTTGCGACAAAATCGGTCTCGCAACCCAGTTCGATCATAGCCCCGACTTTACCGTTAGTATGAATATAAGCGCCCACCCGGCCGGCCCGCGTGGCTTTATCCTGTTTTTTTTCAGCCACTTTTAAACCCTGCCGTTTAAGGTATTCAACGGCCTTGGGAATATCGCAGTTAGTTTCCGCCAGCGCAGTTTTACACTCCATCATCCCCACGCCGGTCTTTTCCCGAAGTTCTTTTATTAACTGGGTAGTAATGTTCATAATTTATTCCTCAGCCGCAGGATTAATACCATCAGCACATCCTCCTTTAACGGAGATTAGTCCTTCCTTCGGCTAATAATTTTTATTTTGCTTTAGATCTGGTTGAATGGGGCGGTCCTTTTCTGCTAGGCGCACCAGTGGCTTTTTTATGCCTGAACGGTACTTTTTCCTGTTTTACTTCTTCTTCCTTTGGTTTAGGTTGAACGACCAATTTGCTTTTTCCTTCAATCACGGCATCAACCAGTTTGCTGATAATAAGCTGGATTGACCGGATGGCATCGTCATTAGCGGGAA
>CAKKQI010000086.1 GCA_919901895.1 Candidatus Brocadiaceae bacterium
GTTTAACGTAGAATATTTTGATTCCGCTACCCAGCAGTTTCGCCAGATTAATGAAAATCCTAACTGGCCCGTGGGTGATAATACCCCCGCCGGCGAAACACTTCCGAGTGCCATCCGGATTTCCTTAAGAGTGGTGGCCGGCGCGGCCGAACGGCAGGAACGTTTAATCCGCAAAATCATCTGGATACCGATGGGGCAGTAAACCCGCGAATTGACCCGTCTCATTTAACCAAATTTCCGAGTTTCTTTTTTAGGTTCATTACTTCTTCATCGCTTTCCGGCTCAACCTTCATAGAATTTAAGGCATCAATCGCCATTCGGGGAGAAATAACAGCGATATGATCAATCAATAGGCACTGTCAATTAACCGGAATTATGCGAATGTATTTCCCCTCGTGCTCTCCGCATTTGGGACACCAATAATCGCCGATGCCTTCTGCCGCTGTCCATGCTAACACACGATTTTGTCTATCGATACAAAAATAATGGTATTCAGAATATATACCGTAAGTAACAACTCTATGTAACCTGTTTCCTGCTAATTCTAACAAGTAGGAAGTAGGATTATCTTTCTTGTTAAAGATTTCATTGCTCGTTGGTGAACCCCATTGCTTATAAACATTTTGAATTAGTCCATGCTTTTTTGCGAATTCTTCGGCATCTTTCCAAATAATATTTTGTAGATCGTTAGGATTAACATGAGGGTATGTTTTCATTATTTGTGGCGGGCACCCTTTATCCTGTTCAGAGATATGACCGCATTATTCGCATGCTAAACGCCCACCCGCAACAAAAACAACTCTCTTTTTTAGTTTGGTTTCAATATTCCCAATTCTCGTTTTTAACGATTTAATATTAGTATAGACCACAACAGATAGAGATAAAAAACAGATTATCCCGAAAATCCTAATTAGGTTATAGTAAATTGGTTTCATCATACTGTCTTCCTCGGATACGGGGTCCTATTTTATTTTTCCTCTAACCTGCCGAATGGTATTTTTAAATAAAGCATTACTTTTCTTTTCCAGCCCCGCCATTTCTTTTGCTGTGCGCCCTGTAAAATTTTTGTCCTTTATATATTTCAGGTTGACTTCCACGTTCATCTTACATCCGGTAAAAGCGCTCTGGGTCAGAAGTATGCCCACGCCCAGGTCGGTGATGGCGTTCCGGTTGATCAGGTTGATCAGTTGATTCATTAATTGAAGATTGGCGAAACAGATTTTTAACGTGCGGCCGGGAATATCGGCGGCCTGTTTCATCGCCTTCTGGATGCGTTGCGTTCTTTTTTTCTTTTGCAAATCTGTTTGATTTTGTGCCCGGTAAGCCGCGCAGACGTCATCATAAGCGCGGGAATCAAGTTCGGACAGCCGGGCTAAAATCCGGCCGGTTTGATGAAAATGTTTTAAATAATTACGCAAAGCCCCGATAGAATCGGGGCAAGGCAACCCCCGATAGAATCGGGGCAAGCCCGGTTTTTTCTTAAGGGCGGTTCGGCGTTGCAGTTCGGCCCTGAGCTCACTGCCGAAGGGCTCACCGCCCTGAGCCCGCCGAAGGGTTAAACTGATGACCATTTCAGCCAGGGCCGCGCCTAACGCCCCGGCGTAAGCAGCCACGCTCCCGCCGCCCGGCGTCGGTTTAGTATCGGCAATCATCATTAAATATTTTGTCAGCGAGACGTTTTGATAGGACATAATATTTTACCTCATAATTTTTATGAATATATTGACAAAATTAATTATTGTATTATACTATCATTTTCCGATTATTTTGTAAAAATATATTTAAAGAGCCCCGATGCGAGATCGGGGTGAGGAGGGTAAACTAAAAAAATATGTCTTTAATTTCCGTCCGAGACCTGGTTGAAGCCGGTACGCATTTCGGACATAAAGTCAGCCGCTGGCATCCCTTAATGAAACCCTACATTTTTGGGAAAAGAAACCTTATTCATATCATTGATTTAAAAGAAACCGTTAAAAACATGATGATGGCTCATCATTTTTTAGTCAAAACGGTTCAACACGGCGGTGAGGTCCTTTTTGTCGGGACCAAAAGACAGGCGCAGAATATTATTGAAAACGAAGCCAAACGTTGCGGGATGCATTATGTTAAAGAACGATGGTTAGGGGGGTGCTTAACAAATTTTGATACCATCAGGCGTAGTTTGAATAAATTGATTGAAATGGAGAAGAAACAGGCGAGCGGCGAATTCAATTCATACAGCAAAAAAGAACAATCTACTTTTATCAGGAAATTAAAAAAATTAAAGAAGAACCTGGGTGGTATTCAAAAAATGGACCATTTACCTTCGGTCGTTGTGGCGGTTGATTACCGCCGGAGTAAAATCGCCCTGGCCGAAGCTAAAAAAATGGGCATTCCTACTATTTGCGTGATTGATACTGATGGAAATCCGAAAGATGTTGATATTCCCAATCCCGCTAAT
>CAKKQI010000087.1 GCA_919901895.1 Candidatus Brocadiaceae bacterium
AAGAAAATCAAATAGCAGTCCTTGATGAGATATATCGCATTACCAAGCCGGGGGGTTCATTCTTTTATAATCATAAGTTACGGTGGCGGAAGGGCGTAATACTCCATCCTTATGCCTGGGTTTCTCAAACTAAATGGTCATTAAGACAGGAAATCATCTGGCACCGTAAGATTGCCGCTAATATCAGGGGCTGGCGATTCTGGCAATTGGAAGAAAGAATTTACTGGTTACATAAACTGGTTGGCAACGATGCCATTGGTCAGGAATTAAAATCCAGACACGCCTTACTTGGTTCAGTATGGGAGATTATGCCTGAAAGGAATATTGAACATCCGGCGCCATTTCCGATTACCCTGCCCACCAGATGCATTTATTCCATTCTGGATGGTAAAAAAGGCGTGGTACTTGACCCTTATGCCGGCAGTGGCACGACATTAGTAGCGGCTAAATTATTGGATGCGGATTACCTGGGCATAGAGATTAGCCCGGAATATGGCAAGATGGCGCGGGAACGATTAGTCCATTCAGGAAGCGAAAGACAAGCAGTCTCTGGAGAGACCGCCAGACATATTGTCCGTAAGACCTTTAAGGAAAGGAAAGAAAACGGCGAATGGTCCGGTCGGTATCGTAATGGCAAATCCGATAAGATAAAATATACATCCTCTGATTTATCACAACTTACCATATTGGAAAAACGGGAGAAATATATAACGGACACTAAAAAGAGAAAACAGGAAAAGCGTAATAGCCGAACTTAGCCAGAGAATAATGCATGGAAAGGAATTTATTATGTCTGAATTTCCGGAATTAGTTCCTCGTTTAGAAAGTTATGCGACGATTAAAACCTGGCGCGAACGGCACGGCCGGTACCGGATGCAGGGGACCAGGTGTAAAAAATGCGGTGAAAAATGGTTCCCGCCGCGGGTTGGTTTGCCTTGTCCCAAATGTTACGCTAATGATATGGAGCCGTTTGAATGTGCGACCAACGGAGTCGTTACCACGGTTCAGCACGAAGTGATGGGCTATCCTTGCATGGGTTACGGCGAACTCTCGCCCCGCAAAATTTGTATGATTAAACTGGATGATGGAATCCATATTATTTCGGAAGTGGTTGATGCACTATCAGAAGATGTTAAACCTGATGTTCGGGTGAAGATGGTTTTCCGCAAACATAAACGCGAAGAAAACGGCAGCTGGATGTACGGATATAAATTTGTGCTGGACAAATGAAAAATGGTTCTGTTGAAACCCTTAGTTTTCCTGGGTTTGTCATTGCGAGGAGTGAATGTAATGAGCGACGAAGCAATCTCAAATTAGACGGGATTATCGCAATGACAGTTGGGGGTAGGGTTTCAACAAAACCATGAAAAATAAAATTCTTTTAGTTATTTTCCTGATTCATCAGGTCGTGTTTTTTAAACTTTACCTGAGGGATAACCATCTTTACCAGGTACTATTTGCCGGCGGGTTCCTGGGATTGGTTATCTATTACCTGGTTAATAGTCTTGCCTCAAAATCACCGGCGTGGGTGAAAATATTTCGTTATCTGGGAATTATTTTACTGGTGGCCGCCACTCCGCTCTTTGTCCGGGCCAGGCCGGTGCTCGGACTGACGATTGTCGGGATAATGCTCCTGGTTTTAATTATTAAGTTCAGCGGATTAAAGCAGAAATTAATGACCAGCCCGCGCGTGATAATGTTCGTGATGCGTGTGATACTCTGGTATGTAAAATGGAAAGATAAAACGAAAGGAGACGGTATGAATTCATCTGCCCGCCCCGATAAAATCTGGGCCAGCCCCGCCCTTTCCACAAGAAAGAGCGGGACAAGCAAAATGCCCGGTTATATTACAGTGGTCTTGATTTCCGTTATTTTTACTTTTGCCTTGATTGGTTTTAGCGCCAGGGGGAAGCCGAAGATGGCCAGCAATGGACCGCTTCAGATTATCTATTCCTACCGGGGTGAAACAGATATTCCGGATCCTTACCGGATTGCGCTGACGGCCTTTGCTCCAAAAATCGGAGTGCCGGAAAACGGCGTCCGGGTTTACTATATTACTCCGGAAGATTATGTGCAGAAAAAAGATAATCTGCAAAAGAGTGATTTCACCGAAACGGTGTTAAGCAAAACGATTGAAGCAAATTATTTTGTGACCACCCTGCCGCCGCGGGCGAAAAATCAAAAGTATTATTTCTTTGT
>CAKKQI010000088.1 GCA_919901895.1 Candidatus Brocadiaceae bacterium
AGGATATTTATGACATCATCGTCAAATTTCATCTTGATGAACGCCGCTCGGTTGATGTGGTCATTCTTAAAGACGAATTAACCAAAAGAGGCCTGCTGGAAAAAGTCGGCGGGATTGACTACCTGACTTCTTTAATGGAATCGGTCCCTTCGGCCGCCAATGCCGTTTATTATGCCCGGATTATCAGGGAAAAATATATTTTAAGAACGGTAATGTTAACCTGTCATCAGATTCTCCGTTCCGCCGCCCAGCCGGACGTTCATTCCGATAGCCTGCTTAATGAAGCCCAAAAATTAATTTTTGATGTCGCCCGGCAGAAAGAAACCGAAAAAAGCGTGAAGATCCAGGACATCCTGGATGGTGTTTTTAAAAATAGGATTATGGAAGCGTTTGACCGGAAATCACAGTTGATGGGATTATCAACCGGTTTGTATGAACTGGATGATCGGTTAGGCGGATTACAGGGTGGTCAATTAATTATCGTCGCCGGCCGGCCGGGTATGGGGAAATCAAGCCTATCTTTAAAATTATTGGAGCAAACCGGCCTGGTTGAAAGCAAACCGGTCGTGATTTTTACCCTGGAAGTAACCGACCAGCAAGTCGTTCAAAACCTGCTCTGTTCACACAGCCGGGTCAACAGTCATAATTTAAGAAAAGGTCTTATTGATGATGAAGCCAAAAACCGCCTGTTGATGGCGGCCGGGCAATTCCGCGAGAAACCTATTTTTATTGATGATTCTTCCGGACTTTCGCCGCAAGATTTACGCTTTAAAGCCCGCCGTCTGAAAGCGGATTATGATATCCAGTTATTGATTGTTGATTATCTCCAATTAATGCGGGTAGAAAATGCGGAAAGCCGCCAGATCGAAATCGCCACCATTTCTTATGCCCTTAAAAGCTTAGCCAAAGAATTGGATATTCCGGTGGTGGCGATGGCCCAACTCAGCCGGGAGGCGGAAAAACGAGATGCCAAACACCCCCGCCCCCGACTTTCCGACCTGCGTGAATCAGGCGCCATTGAACAGGATGCCGATGTGGTTTTGATGCTTTACCGCGATGAACTTTACAACGAACCGACCCAGGAAACAGCCAACATCTGCGAAATTAGAATAGAGAAACAACGGAACGGGCCCACCGGCGAATTTAAAACAACTTACCTGGCCGAATACACCCGTTTTGAAAACCTGGAAACCCGCTATAAGGAAGCAGAGCAATTTTAATTTTATGCTTAACAAAAATAAATTATTTAAATATCGGCTGGTTATCTCCGCATTATTTTTGTTGATAATTTTTTTGGGGCTTCTCCCGGCTCAGACACCGCCGGCCGCCCCGCCCGACCAGACCGCACCAGGCCAAAAAATTATTAAAGAAATCAAAGTGGTCGGATTGAAACGAACCAATCCGCAACTGGTTCTTAATAAGATTCAAACCAAAGAAAATACTGCTTTAGACCAGTTGACGATTGAAGAAGACATCCGGCGCCTTTACGCCACCGGCCTGTTTGCCAATATTACCACCCAAACAACCGCTTTAACCAACGGGGATTGGCAATTAACCTTTACCTTCCAGGAAAGCGAATCCGTGGAAAATCTGGTGGTGGACGGCCTAAAATCACTTGATCTTAAAACGTTGAGCGAAAATTTTAAGACTACCGCGAACGGTTCGTTTGACACGTTTTTTATTAAGCAAGACCTGGATTTAATTAAAAATGAATACCTGAAAAAAGGATATCATTTTGCCGAGGTCAACCACCGGACCGAAGAAGGCCTGAAGGGAAAATTGGTTTATTACCTGGTTCAGGAAGGCCCTAAAGTTAAAATCAAAAAAATCTCTTTTGCCGGCAACGACCATTTCCCGTCCAAAAGACATTTTTTACTTTTTTCTAAACATCCGTTAATGAACATGATAAAAACACGTATCAGCCACTGGTATGCCACTTCGGTCTATAATGAACAAGAATTAATGATGGATCTGGAACGCCTGAAAACTTTTTACCGGAACGAAGGGTTTCCTGATATAGACGCCTTTGTATCTGATGTGCTTTTTAACGAGACCAAAACGTCAGCCGAAATACTTATTCAGGTTAAAGAAGGCCCTCTCTATCATGTGCAGGAAGTGAAAATTGAAGGCAACGCCGTTTTAACCACCACGGCGATTGCGGAAAAATTAAAACTGAAACCGGGCAGCCCTTATGTTTCCGGAACCATTCGTTCCGATACCAAAACCATGATGGGGCTTTACGGCCAATTGGGTTATATTGACTGCGATATTGACGTCCGGACTCATTTTCCGACCGAACCGGCCCTGGTTAATGTTACTTATCATATTAAGGAAGGAAACCCGAAACAATTAAAGAAAATCAATATTGCCGGTAACGACAAAACTAAAGACAAAACTATTCGCCAGCGGCTGACTCTTTATCCCGGCGAGTTAGTTGATTATGACAAAATCCGGCTGAGTTACGACCGTCTGGCCGCGACCCGCTATTTTGAAGAATTAGGCTCTGATATTGAAGATGCGGACGAACCGAACTATAAAAATATTACTTTTAAAGTAAAGGAAGGACAGACCGGTATCCTGCGGATCGGCGGAGGGTTTAGCTCCAATTCCGGATTCGGCGGTACGCTGGAAATCCAACAGAATAATTTTGATATCGGCCGCTGGCCGTCCGGTTTGGGCGATTTATTCGGCGGGCACGCCTTTGCCGGCGGCGGACAGCAGTTTAACGCTTCATGGCAACCCGGCCGCCTGCAAAGCCGTTCCGGCGTAAGTTTCCGGGAACCCTATTTTCTGGATAGACCAATAGAATTAGGATTCAAGTATTTCAAATTTAACCGTGCTTGGTCCGATTACGACGAAAGACGAAAAGGCGGTTCGATCTCGGTTGCCCACCGTTTCCTCAATAGTACCCTGGAACTGGGCCTCTCGCCCCGAACCGAAACCATCAAACTCTCTAATCTAAGTTCCAACGCACCCGCCACGATCGTAGGATTACAGGGAACCAACCGGATCCATGGTCTGGGCGCCTCAATCAGTTGGGATAAACGCAATCGCTGGGTCACCCCTTCCAAGGGATATGAATTAAGTTTAAATTATGAATACGCCGGCGGCGAACTGGGCGGTGATTTTGATTTCCTCAAAACTTATTTCAAAGGCAAACAATATTTTACGCTGGCTTCGTTGCAAAACAGCCAAATTATTTTAAGCCTGGAAGGCAAATTAGGCGTGGTCAAGGAATTTGCTGATTCCAGCACCGTGCCGGTCTTTGAACGTTTCTATGCCGGCGGTATTAATTCCGTGCGCGGATTTGAATACCGGACCATCAGCCCGCGAGAAAACGGAATAGAAGTCGGCGGTAAAGTCCTGACTGTTTTCAACGCCGAAATCAGTTTCCCGCTTTATACCCAGGAAGTCCAGGAGCGCCCGATGGATATGATCAGAGGCCTCTTATTCTTTGATGTCGGCAATGTGGTTAATAAATGGGATAACGTAGAATGGGACACGGTCCGCACTTCCCTCGGAGCCGGCATCCGGTTCTACCTGATGATGCTGCCTATTGAAATCAGCCTGGCCCGGCCAATCAAAAAAGAAGACGGCGATGATCTGGAACGAATCCAGTTGAATTTTGGATTTAACTACTAAGTAAAATTTTTCAGGAAAAAATTTTATAGAAAAGGATAAGAAATTATGAAAAAGAATTTAAAATGGTTAGTTATTTACATCGCGACGGTAACTTTAATCAGCGGTATTATTTTTACCGGTTATGTCAGTTCGCAGGAAACAACAAATCCGGCTGGCCCCGATAGAATCGGGACAGAAGAAGACAAACAGCCCGAAGAACCGATTGAAACACCGGTGCCCCAATTAAAAATAGGGGTAGTTAACCTGGCCGAAGTGTTTTCTAAACATAAAAAGAAATCGGAACTTGACGCACTCCTGCAAAAGGAAATGCAGAAAGAGGAATTAAAAATAAAAGACCTTGGGGAGCAAATAAAAAAACTTATTGAAGAATTAGATGGCGATGTCTTAGCTCAGAATAGCCCTTTAAGAAAAGAAAAACAGGAAGAATCAGCCGCCCTTCAAGCCCGGCGGGAACATTTGATTAAAAATTGGAATAACTGGCTGCGGATAAAAAACAACGAACATAACATTAAATTATATAAGGAAATCAGTAAAGTAGTTAATGAATATGCCGAACAGAACAATTATTCTTTAATATTAAAAATTGACCCGCCGGTCGGCCCGGAAAATACCACCGAAGAAATTAATTTCCGGAACGTGCTCTATTATCATCAGTCGCTGGATATTACCGAAGAAATAATTAAGATATCTAATAAATGAAATTGCCAAGGAAAACCTAACCACCGATTACACAGATTAGAACGGATTACACAGATTAAATCCTATCAGGT
>CAKKQI010000089.1:0-10197 GCA_919901895.1 Candidatus Brocadiaceae bacterium
GGGGAAAAGGTTTTTTCTGATATCGCCAAAGAGTGCGGTAAGGAATACGGAAAAGATTATCTTTATCTGGGTTGGAAAGTGGGCGATTATGCTCTGGTCATCGGCATGGGCGAAGAGGGTATTTCCAAAACTTTCCCCAAAGACCATTACGGTAATTCTACCGGTGATATGGCTATCTTGCAAAATGTTGCTACCCTTAAAGACATCAGTTACCTGATAGAATTAGCGGCCGGGGATACTATCGGGACCTGGTATTATTTTGGGCGATTGAAATATAACTTTAAAATGGGTGGCGGTTGTACGGGAGTGATTGCCGCCGGCTGGTACAATCTTTTGAAGATAGACTGGATTAACGGTTTTTTAGGCGGCCTGCGCGGTGCGGCGGAATATGAAACACTGATTAATAAAAAAGGGACCGCGACCGGCGGAATGGATGCCCAATCGGTTACTCATATGTTGATTATTACCCTGATTGTTTTAAGCAATATCATATTTTTTGTCACGCGGAGAAATAAATAATGGATAATACGGTTTTATTAGGGGTCTGGCTGGCCGTCGGTTTAACCTTATTTATGTATAGTTTCCTTTATAAGGATAACGTGTTTTTCCGTTTCGGCGAGCATGTTTATTTAGGAATATCCATCGGATATATTATCGTGCGCGTAATTTTTAATAATTTTATCAATGACCTGTATAAACCGTTGGTGGAGGACCGGGATTATATTCTGATTATTCCGGCTCTGATGGGTTTGGCCCTTTATACCAGATTTTTTACCAGGATTGCCTGGGTCAGCCGGGTGATCTTTGCTTTTATCGTGGGATTTGGCGCCGGTTTAGGCATCCCCCGGACTATTGCGGGTGGTATTTTTAAACAATTGGAAGGCGTTCTGATGCCTTTAGCCGCTATTAAAGATGGTTTTTTCTTTAACGCTGATGGTAATTTTACGCTGGTCAATATTAATTCCTTAATAATTATCGTCGGGATCACCAGCGTTTTGGTCTATTTTTTCTTCTCGGTGGAACACAAAGGGGTCGTAAAAAGCGTTTCCCGGGTTGGTATTTATTTTGTGATGATTGCCTTCGGCGCATCTTTCGGTTATACGGTGATGGGGCGAATGTCGTTGTTAATCGGGCGATGCTATGATTTAATAGAATTCTCTTCTCCTAAATATTATTATGCCAGTATTGTTCTGTTGATAATGCTGATCTTGGTTTTTATCATTTATGAGGTAGTGATAAAAAAGGGAGAAGTTCTAAAGACGAATGAATAAGATGATGCCCTGGTTCAGAATTTTGTTTTTGGGATTGATCAGTCTGTTAGGTTTTAACAACGATATTTTTGCTCAAAACACACTAGTTTCTCCTCAAGATTTTACCGCTTTTGACACACCCAACGATGCCGGCGGAAGCGTTTCATTAACCTGGCGGGTTGTTCCGGAAAATAACAAACCGGAGGTTCCTTATCTCATCCTGGCGGCAACCGCGCCGGACGGACCCTGGTTTGAACAGACGACTCTGGTTAATCTCAAGTCAGATTACCCGCAATATTTTGGTCTAAGCGCGTCTAATAAATTATGGTCCTATTGTGAAATAACCGATTTTAAGCAGAGTCTTACGGATGACAATCCGAAACCTATTACGGCAACGACCTATTTCAAATTAGCCGTGACAGATGGAAGTAAAACGTTGGGGTTTTCAAGCGTTGTTTCCGCGATGCATCAAGGTAATTGGTTTGACGCTTCTAAGATTAATATTTTAATCTTTGTCGTTATTTTTTCTTTTGTAATTATGTTTTTCATCAGTCTGGCGCGTAAAAATCCTGATTTATTTATCAGGCGTATTCCCGGTCTTGACGCTATTGAAGAAGCCATCGGCCGGGCGACCGAGATGGGGAAACCCATTCTTTATCTTAACGGTCTGGATGGAATGGGGTCGCTTTCGACGATTGCGGCGACCAGTATTCTTGGCAAGGTGGCCCGGAAAGTCGCTAATTATGATTCACAAATAAAAGTTCCCTGCCGGGACCCCATTGTAATGTCGGTTTGCCAGGAAGTAGTCCGGGAGGCCTATCTGGAAGCCGGCCGGCCCGATGCTTATAATCAGGATAATATTTTCTTTATCACCGACGACCAATTTGCTTATGCCGCGGCGGTTGATGGTCTGATGGTCCGGCACAAACCGGCGGCTAATCTTTACATGGGTTATTACTATGCCGAATCCTTGTTATTGGCCGAAACCGGCGCTGCGATCGGCGCCATCCAGATTGCCGGCACTGATTCAATTACCCAATTACCATTCTTTATTACGACCTGTGATTATACGTTAATGGGTGAGGAACTCTATGCGGCTTCAGCTTACCTTTCCAGAGAACCTCTGCAGACCGGTTCGCTGAAAGGACAGGATTTCACCAAGGGACTTATTATCCTTATATTAATACTTGGTTCACTGGCCAGTACAGCCGGGATAACTTTTTTAGTTAATTTATTTAAGACTTTCTAATTATGATTAAACGACAATTACCATTGCTGATTGCTTTTGCCATGGGGGTAATATTTATAATCCAATTTTTTATCCCTCACCAGATATCACAAGACCTGTTGACATGGGTTAATAAATGGTTGATGATTATCGGTGGTATTTCATTGTTATTGGGCATATACAGTCTGTTAAATTTTCATTATCTCCAGATTTTTCGGAATAAACCCGGCTGGGGATTCAGTCTAATAATGTTTTTTTCGTTCCTGATTAGCGTGGTCGTAGGATTTACTCCGTCTCTTATAAACGTAATTTTACCTTTACCGGAATCTTCGGTTCAATCGGCCGAACAAGTAAAAGAATGGTATCGTATTACCGGGCTTAAGGATGGGTCGTCATTAGATTGGATTTTCAGGCACGGCATAACGCCGCTTTCCGCCACGATGTTTTCCATCATCGGATTTTTCATTGCCTCAGCGGCCTTTCGGGCATTCCGGGCGCGCAGTCTGGAAGCGACACTGCTTTTATTGGCCGCCGTGTTTATTATGCTTGGGCAGACGCCGTTGGGTGGGATGCTCTGGTCCGGCATCCCGGATATTATGACCTGGATTTTATCAACCCCGAATACCGCGGCCAAACGGGCCATATTATTCGGTATTGCGATGGGGTCTATTTCATTTTCATTAAAGATTATTTTTGGTATTGAACGTGCCTATTTAGGCGGTAAAAATTGAAAACATGACAAGCGAACCAAAATTCCATATCATCCGCTGGGTTATTTTCGCCTTAGTCGCGCTGGCCATTATCATCCCGGTTATAGTCAGCGAAAAAATCAAACTTCCTGATACGTCATCACGCGTGGTAAAAAATATATATGATAAAATAGAATCATTGCCGGCCGGTTCGCCCATAATTCTTTCTATAGATTTCGACCCTTCTTCTGACGAAGAATTAAGACCGATGACCATGGCGATTTTACGACATGTTTTCAGGAAAAAACTCCGTGTTATCGGAATGACTATCTGGAGTCCTCAGTCCTCCGGTTTAATGGGCGACATTTTTACCACCGCCGCCAAAATGGAAAATAAACAGGATGGCCTTGATTATGTGATTATGCCTTTTAAACCAGGCGGTAGTTCGGTCATTTTAAATCTCAGTCAGGATATATTTTTTACTTATCCCAAGGATTATAAAGATAAATCTACTAAAGAATTACCGGTTCTCAAAGGTATTAGAACTCTTAAAGATATGAAATATGCTATGTGTATTTCTGCTGGCAATGCCGTTGATGTTTGGATTGTTTATGGTAAAGAAAAAGGGAAAATGCCTTTAGGCGCCGGCTGTACGGCCGTGATGGCCACTGATTATTACCCTTATCTGCAATCCGGTCAACTGGTGGGATTAATGGGGGGCATCGGCGCCGCCGCTCAATACGAGTCTTTGATTGGCGAAAAAGGGATCGCGACCGAAAGAATGAAACCGCAAACCGTCGTTCATTCTTTGATTATTATATTGATCGTAGTCGGTAATATTGTTTACTTTACCAGACGAAGAAAAGGTTGATTTTTTATATGCCGGAATCAATTACAACAATGCAGATTATCGAAACGTGGTTAGCCGTCGGGTTTACCCTGATGATTTATACTTTTCTCTATAAAGATAATCCGATTTTCAAGTTGGGTGAATATATCTACGTGGGGTTAACGGCCGGTTATGCTGTCTGTTATGCTTGGTTTACTGTTATCTGGCCTGATTTAATCTATCCGCTTTACCGGGCCTTGACCGTTTCTTTCCACATTAAACAATGGGAGAAACCGTTAGAATCTCACGAGAATCTCTGGTTGATCATCCCTTTGGTTCTCGGGATACTGATGCTCACCCGTTTTTCTTCTAAGTTTAATTGGCTTTCCCGTTATACCCTTGCTTTTATTATGGGGTCAGTTTCCGGTATGTCTATTCCGTTGGTGGTTTCAGCTAATATATTTAAACAGATGGTTCCGACACTCAATCCGTTTTGGGGGCCAGAAGTAACAATATTCCAGACGATTAATACTTGTTTAATTCTTGTCGGCGTAATCGCGGTGCTGATTTACTTTTTCTTTTCGGTTGAGCATAAAGGTGCGGTTAATAAGGTTGCTCGTTTGGGGATATTCTATATGATGGTTTCATTCGGCGCGGCTTTTGGATATACCGTCATGGCCCGAGAATCATTAGTGATTGGTCGCGTTACCAAACTTATCAAGTGGGCTTCGCCTGATTATTATTATGCAACAATTATTCTGTTATTTATAATTATTGGGTTGGTTGTTTTAACCGAGTTGTTTTCTTCCCGCGGTGAACGAACAGAATAAGGGATGTGATTTTTACTGCAATGATTCCAGCCAGTAATTCGGTGATTCTTTGGTAATCATAATATCGTGCGGATGACTTTCGCGTAAACTGGCTGGAGAAATTTTGATGAATTTGGCTTTAGTCCGCAGTTCTTCAATACTCCGGGCGCCGCAATAACCCATTCCGGCCCGGACGCCGCCGACCAATTGATAAACAAAATCGCTCAACGGTCCTTTAAAGGGCACCTGGCCTTCAATCCCTTCCGGCACTAATTTTTCCCGTTCCGTGATGTCGGCCTGGCCGTAACGTTCTTTACTGCCTTTGACCATCGCGCCTTCAGAACCCATTCCCCGGTACACTTTATAAGGGCGGCCTTTAAATAAAAATGTCTGGCCCGGACTTTCGGCTACGCCGGCAAAAAGTCCGCCAATCATTACCGAATGCGCCCCGGCCGCCAGGGCCTTGGTAATATCACCGGAATGTTTAATCCCGCCGTCCGCAATAACCGGCACTTTGTACTTCTGGGCTATCTTGACGCAGTTAACAATCGCAGTTACTTGAGGCACTCCGATTCCGGCAATAATCCGCGTGGTGCAGATAGAACCGGGTCCAATCCCGACCTTAATGCCGTCCACTCCGGCCTTGATTAAATCCAGCGCTGCTTCCGGAGTGGCGATATTACCAGCCACCACCTCTATTTTAAATTGTTTCTTAATGGCTTTGACCGTTTCAATGACATTATTAGAGTGCCCGTGCGCTGTATCCACCACGACCACATCAACCCCGTTTTTAATTAATTGTTCTACCCGGGGTATTTCTTTGACTCCGACCGCTGCGCCAACCCGTAAACGACCCGTCTTATCCCGGCACGCCTTCGGAAATTGCAACATTTTATTAATATCTTTGATGGTAATCAGTCCTTTTAAAATAAGATTATTATCAACCAGCAGTAATTTTTCCACCTTATTTTTATGCAGGATCTGTTTGGCTTGGTCTAAGGTAGTATCAATTGGAGCGGTTATCAGGTGGTCTTTGGTCATTACCTCGGAAATCTTTTTAGTATCAGATTTCTGGAATCGTAAATCACGGATGGTCAGAATTCCGACCAGTTTTTTCCCTTCCACCACGATAGGAATGCCGGAGATATGATGGTCGGTCATAATCTGCCGGGCGGTGCCGGTGGTTTCGTTCGGAGACAGGCAGATCGGGTCAAGAATCACGCCGCTGGCCGAACGCTTAACCTTGGTTACTTCCCGGGCCTGTTCTTCAATACCCAGATTCCGGTGGATAATACCGATGCCGCCTTCCTGAGCCATCGCGATCGCCAGCGGCGCTTCGGTAACGGTGTCCATTGCGGCCGAACAGATGGGGATATTGATTTTAATGTTACGCGAAAAAAATGTTGAGGTATCCACTGCGCTCGGCACCACGTCCGATTTCGCCGGTAAAATCAAAACATCGTCAAAAGTGATACCTTCAGTAATAAATTTATCCATAAATTTTTGTATAGGAATTTCAATGTTTGGGATTGCTTCGTTTTGGTCGGGCACTCTTTAGAGTGCCGTCTTATTCCGTCACCATAAAGGGCGACCTACCACAGGAATGTTCCCGCCGCGGCGGGACGAGGGTCTTCCCGAAGCAATCTAATTTATATTTAAAAAGAATAACAGATAATTTTGGTCCTGTCAATAATTACTGATTTTATTGATAAGTTTACGTATCGCCCGGGCCCGGTGGCTGATGCGGTGTTTGATTTTGATCGGTAATTGGCCAAATGTTTTTGTATAGCCGGTGGGAATAAAGAGGGGGTCATAACCGAAGCCGTTTTTTCCTTTTAATTCGGTGGCAATCCGGCCGGCGCAGGTGCCGGTCGCGCTGAAAAGAATACCTTTCTGATTAGCCAGTACCACGACACTGCGATAACGGGCCTGGCGGCGGGACGGCGGAAGACCGTTTAATTCCTTTAAAAGTTTAGCATTATTTTTCTCGTCGGTTGCTCCGGCCCCTGAATACCGGGCTGAATAAATCCCAGGTCGCCCACCCAGTGCCTTAACTTCAATTCCGGAGTCTTCAGCCAGCACCAGTTCACCCGTTAGCCTAACCGGGGTGATTCGGGCTAAAACCAATGCTTTTTTTTCGGCGTTGGCCTGATAAGTCCGGCCGGTTTCTTTTGTCGGAGGGACATGCTTGAATTGAGCGAGCGAAATAAACTTGATGGGTAAATTTTTAAAAAGCGCTTTAATTTCCCTGATTTTACCTTTATTTCTGGTTCCGATAAGAAGGCGCAGTTTACTTTTCACGTTGCTGTATTTCTTCCGGTTTAACTTGCTCCAGCGTAATCACCGCTGGACCGGAAGAGGCGTTAAAAACCTGACGGATTACTTCGCGGAGTTCGCGAAAAACAAATTGTTCTTCCGGTTTGGTTAACTTATCCAGCGAGACGCTGCGGCTGATACCGTTTATTTCCAGCGTAATTACCTTAATCTGGAAATCCCGGCGGGTTAAGTCGGATGTTTTAAATTCACCGAGTGGCATGGCCGGTAAACGGTAAAATCCTTTCTCCTGGCAATAGGTTATTAATTGGTCCATTATTTCATCCGGGGCGATATGCACGCTGGCCGGAGCGGCTTCTTCAAAAATCTCATATAATTTTTGGCGGTGCTGTTGGTACCATTTTTGGGAAACGACAGCAATATAAACGCCGACGAGTTGATTGGTGCGCCTGGTTTCAGTCTGGGCGAAATAAGATATTTTTACCAGACCGACCGGCAGAGGTTTTGAGGAGATACCCTGACAACCGAAAACGGTTAGGCCCAGATACAAACAGATGAAGATGTGTTTTTTGAATGCCATACTTCCTTAACCGCTTATCAATCTGATGGTTTCCGTAACGGTTTCATCAAATGAAAATGATTTTTGCTCGGAACGACCGCGCTGTTTAATATCAATTAACCCTTTTTCCATCATATTTTTCCCGACCGTTAAACGAATGGGGATTCCGATTAAATCGGCGTCTTTGAATTTTATGCCGGCCGAAATATTCCGGTCATCCCAGAGTACTTCAATATTTTTGGCCTGTAAAGATTCATATAATTTTTGCGAGGTTTCGTTTATTTTCGGTTCCTGAGGATTCACTGAGATAATAATAACTTGATAGGGAGCGATCTGGTTGGGCCAGATAATCCCGTTTTGGTCGGACGAGTTTTCAATCGCCGCAGCGATAATCCGGTTAAGACCGATGCCGTAACAGCCCATTACTACCGGATGGCTCTGCCCTTTTTCATTCAGGAAAGAAGCGCCTAAAGATTTAGAATATTTGGTGCCCAGTTTAAAGACATGGCCGATTTCAATCCCGCGGGAAATCTGCAACTGGGCGGCGCATTGCGGGCAGGGGTCGTTCTCCACGACAACGCGTAAATCGGCCAACCGCTCAACCTGGAAATCACGTTTAAGATTGGTATTAATTAAATGCGCGTCTGTTTTATTAGCACCCGTAACAAAGTTAGTCATAGAGGCGATGGCGTAATCGGCTAGTATTTTAATATTTTTTAAACCGACCGGTCCGGAAAAACCTAAAGGTCCTCCGGTTACTTTTTCAATAGTTTTAGCATCAGCCATCACAATATTTTCCGTGCCTAACAGTCGGCCGAGTTTAAAGGGATTAAGTTCATGGTCGCCCCTGATTAAAAAAGCGAACGGTTGGTTATCCACCAGATAAATAAGCGTTTTAACCATTTGGGGCGGCGGCGTTTTGAGGAATTGGCTGACCGCTTCAATGGTGGTTGTTCCGGGTGTTTTGACTTCCTGCAATGGTTGTAAATTAAGAGAGTTATTAGTTGTTTCTGGGTTCGTCGGCCGTCCGGGAATAGCCGTATTGATATTGCTGGCGTAAGTGCATTTCGGACAGGTGACGAAAAGGTCTTCGCCGGCCGGGCTGGGGACCATAAATTCATGCGACACGTCTCCGCCCATCAGACCGGTTTCGGCTTCTACGGCTTTGTATTTTAAGCCGCACCGTTCAAAAATCCGGCAATAGGCCTCATACATTTTTTGATAACTCCGGTCTAATCCTTTTTCGTCGGTGTCAAAACTGTAAGCATCTTTCATCAGGAATTCTTTACTGCGCAGGACGCCGAAGCGCGGTCTGATTTCATCCCGGAATTTGGTTTGAATCTGGTAGAGGGTGACCGGTAACTGTCGGTAAGAAGTAATTTCATTTTTAACGAGATTGGTAACGATTTCTTCGTGGGTGGGGCCGAGGAGATTTTTTTTGCCGGTCCGATCCTGGAATTGGAAAACTAATTCGCCGAACTGCTTCAGGCGGCCGCTGGCTTCCCATATTTCAGCCGGTTGCAGGGCCGGCATCAGGATTTCCTGTGCTCCGGCCCGGTCCATTTCTTCCCGGACAACGGTAATGACTTTATTAAGAACCTTCTGGCCTAAAGGTAAATAGATATAAGTGCCGGAGGTTAGTTTACGGATTAACCCTGCCCGGAGCATCAATTTGTGACTGACAATCTCCGCATCAGCCGGGTTCTCTTTTAATGTGGAAATGAATGCCTGTGACCACTTCATAAATTTTTGTCTGCAAAAATTTATATTATATGAATAAACGAAAATTACACAAGAAAAATTTGAATAAAATGTAATTTTCATATATAATAACATAAAATTTACCGAAGGAAAATTTTATATGCTGATTATGGGGATTGACCCCGGGACCAGAATTGTGGGGTATGCCATTTTGGAGGCGCCCTCGCCCCGCCTAGGCGGGGCGGGGCAAGCTGAATTTTATCAGGGGTCAACCGGTTCGGTTTATTCCGCCAACGGCGGAGATAGCAAGGTGGTTACCTACGGAGTTATCCGGGCCAGTCTTAAGGAACCATTGGCCTTGCGTTTAAAGACAATTTATCAGGGATTAACCAAGGTTCTACGAAAATACCGGCCGGATGAAGTGGTGATTGAAAATGTTTTTTACAGTAAAGATGCCCAGGCGACGATTAAGATTGGCGAAGGGCGGGGGGTGGCTTTGCTTTGTGCGGCGAACCAGAACTGTACGATTTATGAATATACGCCGGCCGAAATAAAAAAATCGGTGACCGGCAACGGCCGGGCCCATAAAACGCAAATCCAGGAGATGGTTAAACTTATTTTAGGGCTGGCTGAGATTCCTAAGCCGGCTGACGCGGCCGACGCTCTGGCTATGGCCATTTGCCATATTCATCGTTACCGATAAAAATTTTAGGATAAAATTTTTATGATTGAGATAGTTGTTTGTGAAACTAACATACCAGGATTAAAACTCTTCGGACGCGGAAAAGTGCGCGATATTTACGAAGCGACAGTGGAATCCCGACCTAATCGGGACGAATCGACAACGCGAAGCGACAG